>JBIISI010000035.1:0-19541 GCA_044341105.1 Rickettsiales bacterium
AGCGCTACCCCATCCGCGCGGTGTATAAGCGCCAGCATCTGCCGGTGCAGATCATCGAGGAATTCGCCCATTGGCGGCGCATCAAAGACCATGAGGGGGCGACCGGCTGGGTGCAGAAATCGCAGCTGGCAGGCGAGCGCACCGCCATGGTGCTCGACAAGCCGCAGAATCTCTATGCAAAGCCAGAGGTGACCAGCGGCCCCATCGTGCGCGCCGCGCCGAATGTCATCGCGCCGATCACCGAATGCATTCCTGATTGGTGCGAGCTGAAAATCGCCAACACCAACGCATGGATTCGCAAAGCCGATATTTGGGGTGTGGGCCGCGAGGAAGTCTTCGGCGATTAAGCCTTAGTTACCCGTCATAATCCGGTTTACCAACTCGCCCACCGTCGGCACGAAACCGTTGCTGTAGAACGGGTCCTGCTTGAATTTATAGGCGTTGTGGCCGGAGAACATGAGGTTGTTTTCCACCGGACCGCCACGCACGATGTCCTGCAGCGATTTCTGGATGCAGAAACTGCGCGGATCGGCCTTTTTGCCGGTGGTGAAATCGTCGTGGTCTTTCCAGTTGGAAAACGCGCAATGGCTGAGGCAGCCCATGCAATCCACCTGATCCTGATGGATTTCCTGCGCTTTATCGGGCGCGACAAAAATCATCGTATCGTCGGGCGTTTTCAGCGCTTCGGTGAAGCCAAGCTCGACCCAGCGATTGATTTTCTCCAAATCTTCCGGCGTCACATAATGCGGGCGTTTGCGCGGGCCGAAACCATAGGTTTCGCTCATGTAGCCTTCCGGCTCCATCGCGAACTGCACCTGCCGCGCCGAACGCGCGCGCAGCTCCTGAATGAAGACGTTGTTCACGGCACTGGAATAGAAGCCCGTGGGCGAAAATTTATTGAGGAATACATCGCCTTTGTTCAGCGTCATCAGGCGGTCTTTCCACGCCTGCGGAATGGGCGATTCTTTCGTGAGCAGCGGACGGGTGCCGAACTGGAAGGCGACCGGCCCGATTTCCGGGTTGTCGAGCCAATGCTCCCAATCTTTCAAATGCCATGCGCCGCCAGCCATGATGATGGGCACATGGTGTAGCCCCACCTCGTTCATGAAGGTGCGCAGCTCGGCCACGCGGGGATACGGATCCTCCGGGCGCTCGGGGTCTTCGGAATTGCTGAGGCCGTTATGGCCACCGGCCAGCCACGGGTCTTCATACACCACGCTGCCGAGCAGCTCGGGCACTTTGCTGTAGGCACGTTTCCACAGTGCGCGGAAGGCGCGCATGGACGACACGATGGGGTGGTAATACACGCCATGCGCGGCGGCGATTTCGCTAAGGCGATAGGGCATGCCCGCACCGCAGGTCACACCGTGGATCATACCTTTCGCGCCGTTCAGCACGCCTTCGAGCACACGCTCGCAGCCGCCCATTTCCCACAGCACGTTGATATGGATGCGGCCTTCGCCGTTGCTCATTTCATGCGCCCACTGCGCGTGTTTGATGCCGGCGCGAATACCGTTTTCGACCAGCTCCTCGTGCTTCTCGCGGCGGGTGTGGCCGCTGTAAACCAGCGGCACCTGCTCACCGCTATCGGTGAACTCGAGCTGGTTCACGCCCGAGATGGTGCCAACCGCCCCCGCCGCCGCAAACGCACCGGCGCTGATGCCGTTGCTCGCGCCCACGCCTTTGCCGCCTTCAACGATGGGCAGCACCTCGCGGCCCGAGATCATCACGGGCTTAAGTTTACGGGCAAATTCAGCAGTCGCAGTCGCGGTCATTTTTTCTGTGTCCTGTTTGTTCGCGCGCTTATAGGGCGAAAGCCCTGCCCTGCCAAGGAAATTAGTGCGCCGCGCCCCAGTGCGGGCCGATGCCGACTTCCACCGTGAGCGGCACGGAAAGTTGCATGGCGGATTCCATCACCTGTTTGATGCGCGGGGCCAGCGTGGCGGCCTCGGCTTCCGGCGCTTCGATGACCAGTTCGTCATGCACCTGAAGGAGCAGGCGCGCGTTTGTCATCCCTGCGAACGCAGAGATCTCCTTTTCGGGTGCTCCAAGGAGATTCCCGCTTTCGCGGGAATGACAAAGGAGGGCGTGCACGTCGATCATCGCGCGTTTGATAATGTCTGCCGCCGTGCCCTGCAACGGGGCGTTGATGGCGGCGCGCTCGGAGAACTGGCGGAACGCGCCGTTTTTTGAGTTGATATCTTTCACGTGAATGCGCCGCCCGTCGAGCGTCACCACATAGCCGTGGGCGCGAGCGAATTCAATGGTGGTATCCATGTATTCGCGAATGCCGGGATATTGCTCGAAATAGCGGCCAATGTAATCGGCGGCTTCTTTGCGGTCGATGCCGAGGCGGGTCGAAAGCCCATGCGCCGAGATGCCGTAGATGATGCCGAAATTGATGGTTTTCGCACGGCGGCGCAGCTCTGCACTCACCTCGCCCACCGGCACGCCGAACATCTGGCTCGCGGTCACGGCGTGAATGTCGGTGCCGTTTTTGAAGGCTTCTTTCAGCGAAGGAATATCGGCCACATGCGCCAGCAGGCGCAGCTCGATCTGCGAATAATCGGCGGAGATCAGCGCGTTGCCCGGCCCGGCGACGAACGCCTCGCGGATGCGTTTTCCCTCCTCGGTGCGAATAGGGATATTCTGCAGATTGGGATCGGAAGACGAGAGGCGCCCGGTGGTGGTGAGCGCCATGCCGAAACTGGTATGCACCCGCCCGTCGGCAGCGCTGCGCGCGTTGGGCAGCGCGTCGGTGTAGGTGCTTTTCAGCTTGGCGAACTGCCGCCACTCCAGCACCTTCGCGGCAATTTCCACGCCGCTTTCGGCCAGCCCTTCGAGCACCGAAACATCAGTGGTGTAGGCCCCCGTTTTGGCCGATTTTTTGCCGCCGGGAAGTTGCAGTTTATCGAACAGCACTTCGCCCAGTTGCTTCGGGCTGCTCACCAGAAATTCCATGCCTGCGAGCGCGTGGATTTGCGTTTCCAGCACCGCGAGTTTGGTTGCGAATTCCGCCGATTGCGCGCGCAGTTTTTCTACGTCGATCGCCACGCCTGCCACTTCCATCTCGGCAATCACCGGCACCAGCCGCCGCTCGATTTCCTCGTACACGCGGGTGACCTTTTTTTGCGGCAATTGCGGCGCGAAACGCTGGTACAGGCGCAGGGTCATGTCGGCATCTTCGGCGGCGTATTCCGTCGCGCGCGCGATCGCGATTTCATCGAAGCGTTTTTGCGCGCGGCCCGTGCCCACGACTTCGGTGAACGGGATCATGCGCTCGCCCAGATATTCACCGGCGAGGAAATCGAGCCCCTGCGCGTGCAGGCCGCCATGCAGGCAGTAACTCATGAGCATCGTATCGGCGATGGGCGCGAGGCTCACCGCGTATTTCTTCAGCACCACCATGTCGTATTTCAGGTTATGGCCGATCTTCAGCACGCTGGAATCCAGCAGCAGCGGAGCCAGTAATGCGAGTGCGTGGGCCAGCGGCAACTGGCCGGGTGCGGGCTGGGTTCCCGCGTCGCCGGTCGATGCGCCGAACAGGTCGGTCGCGCCTGCGCTTTCCACTACATGCGCGAGCGGAATGTAGCACGCCACGCCCGGCGCGGTGGCAAGCGAAATGCCCACCAGCTGCGCATCGACCGCATCGAGCGAGGTGGTTTCGGTGTCGAAGGCCACCACCCCCGCCGCCTGTGCTTGCGCGATCCAGCGCAGCAGCGTCGCCTCGTCGGATACCGTTTCATACGCACGGGCCACCGATTCGGCGGGGGCCGCGGCGGGTGATGCCGACGGGGCCGCAGGCATAAACGGCGCGGCGACCGATGCGGTGCCGTATTTTTTCATCAGCGAGGTAAAATTCTGCGCCTCGAGGAACTGGTAGAAATTCGTGTTGTCGAGCGGCACGAGGTCGAACGACTCGACCGGCTCGGGCAGCGGCACATCGCGCTTCAGCTCGACCAGCTGGCGCGACAGGCGCGCGGCCTCGGCATGCTGGGTCAGCACCTCGCGGCGCTTAGGCTGTTTGATGGTTTCGAGATTGGCCAGCACGCCTTCCAGATCGCCATACTGGTTAATCAGCTCCGCCGCCGTTTTGGGGCCGATGCCCGGCACGCCCGGCACGTTATCGACCGAATCACCGATCAACGCCTGCACCTCGACCACCTTGCACGGATGCACGCCGAATTTTTCCATCACCTCTTTTTCGCCGATGGGCTTTTGCTTCATGGGGTCGAGCATGCCCACCCCCTCGCAAATCAACTGCATCAAGTCTTTGTCGGAGGAGATAATCACCACGTCGCGCCCCTGGGCGCGGGCTGCGGTGGCGTAGCTCGCGATCAAATCGTCGGCCTCGTAATTTTCCATTTCGATGGCGGGAATATTGAGTGCGCGCGTGGCCTCGCGCACCAGCGGGAATTGCGGGATCAGGTCTTCCGGCGCGGGCGGGCGGTGGGCTTTGTAGTCGCTGTAGAGATCGTTGCGGAAGCTTTTGCGCGACGCATCGAAAATCACCACGAGGTAATCGTCGGCGAATTGCTCGCGCAGCTTCAGCAGCATGGTGGTGAACCCATACACCGCGCCCACGGCGGTGCCGTCTTTGCGTGTCAAGGGCGGCAGGGCGTGGTAAGCCCGGAAAATGTATCCCGACCCATCGACCAGAATGAGGCGTGGGGTGTGGCTTTGCGCTTTTGCTTGTGTTGTGTTCTGCATGGTGTACGTCACCTACAGCACCGCCCATTCGCAGGAAAGTAAAAGCGCCATGCCATCCCCACAACTTACCGGCCCCGAACTCGCGCCCGAAAGTGGCACCGTGAAACGCGCGGTGATTTTACTGCACGGCGTGGGCAGCAACGGCGACGATTTGATCGCCCTCGCCCCCATGCTGGCCCCGGCCTTGCCCGATACGCACTTTCTCTCGCCCAACGCGCCGTTTGCGTTCGACCAGGCACCGTTCGGGTTCCAGTGGTTTTCGCTGCGCGACCGCTCGCAGCCCGTGCGGCTGGAGGGCGTGCGCCTGGCCGCCCCCATCCTCGATGCGTATATCGAGCAGGTGAAGCTGCGCTTCGGCCTGCGCGACGACCAGATCGCGCTGGTCGGCTTCAGCCAGGGTACCATGACGGCGCTGTATGCCGGGCTGCACCGGCCGCACGCGCTCGCCGCCATTGTCGGTTTTTCCGGCATGCTGGTGGAAGACGATGTGCCGTTTGCCAACGCCACTCCTGTCTGCCTCATTCATGGCGAGCGCGACGAGGTGCTGCCCTTTGCCGCACTGGCCCATGCCGAAGCGGCGCTCAAGGCCGCGAAGGTGCCGGTGGAAACCCATGGCCGCCCGTATCTGGGCCATAGCATCGACGGTGAAGGTCTTGATGCGGCGGTCACGTTCCTGCAGCGCGCGTTCGGCCTCTAGCCGCGGCCCACGGCGTCGGCCACGCGGGAAAAACCGTCGCGCGCCAGCAAATCGACCAGCCCGCGATTGATCTGCTCGACCAGCCCCATGCCCTGATAAATCAGCGCCGAATAAAGCTGCACGGCACTCGCCCCGGCACGGATTTTTGCGTAGGCATCCGCCGCGTTGGCGATGCCGCCCACGCCGATCAACGGCACCGCGCCGCCGGTCAGCGCATGCATGCGCGCCAGCACTTGCGTGGATTTTTCCATTAGCGGCCTGCCGCTTAGCCCGCCCGCTTCCTGCGCGTGCGGGCCCTGCACGCCCTCGCGGGCAATGGTGGTGTTGCTCACGATCAGGCCATCGAGCTTTTGCTCCAGCGCCACTTCGGCAATGGCGGCCAGCGCCGCCTCGTCGTTATCGGGCGCGATTTTCACGAAAATGGGTTTGTACGCAAGCGCATAGCGCTCCATGAGGCTGGCGCGCCCCGCGTGCAGCCCGCGCACCAGCGCCTGCAATTCGTCTTTCGCCTGCAGATTGCGCAGGCCCGGCGTGTTGGGCGAACTGATATTGGCGGTGATGTAATCGACATAGCCATACAGCGCTTCCATCGCGGCGATGTAATCGGGCAAGGCCTCGGCGCTGTCTTTGTTTTTGCCCACATTGCCGCCCACCACGCCACCATGGCGGTTGGCGCTCAGGCGGCGGGCTGCCGCGTCCACGCCTTCGTTGTTAAAGCCAAGGCGGTTGATGATCGCCTCGTGCTGCACCAGCCGGAACACACGCGGTTGCGGGTTGCCTGCCTGCGCGCGCGGCGTCACGGTGCCAATTTCGACAAAACCGAAGCCCGCGCGCAACGCGCCTTCCATCGCTTCGGCGTTTTTATCGAACCCCGCCGCCAGCCCCACCGGCGATGGCAGGCTCAGCCCCGCCAATTCCGTCGCCAGCGCGGGGTGGGTGAAGCTGCTTTTCGGCGCAAGGCCACATTGCAGCGCACGGATAGCCGCCCGGTGGGCTTTCTCGGGAGGGACGTGAAACAACAGGGGGCGAAGCGCGCGGTAACTCGACATGCGCCTGCCTTAGCAGGTCGCCCGGCGCGGCAAAAGCATTATCGAATAATCTTCACACCGTTGATGGTGCTGGCGGTGGTGCGGGTGCGCGTGTTCGCGGCCACGGCGCGGTTGCCGCCGCCGCTAGGCTGGCGCAGCACCGTCATGGGGTTGAACAGCGCACCGTTTTTGCGAATGCGGTAATCGAGGTGCGGGCCGGTCGAGCGCCCGGTCGAGCCCAGCGCCCCCACCTGCTGCCCCTGCCGCACGCGCTGGCCCACGCGCACGTTCTGGCCACTCATATGGCCGTAGCTGGATTCGGTGCCATCGGCATGCTGGATGCTGACATATTTCCCGTAGCGCGCGCCGGTTTCCACTTTGGTCACGATGCCATCGGCCGAGGCGAGCACCGGTGTGCCCACCGCTGCGGCGATGTCCACGCCGCCATGAAAACCTGCTTTGCCCGTGAACGGATCGGCGCGGCCACCGAAGCCCGAAGTAAAATGCTGGGTGACCGCGCTGGGCAATGGCCATGCATGCGCCACGCTGCCCAGTTGCCGCGGCTGCGAGGGAATGCTTTCGCCGAACAGATCGAGCACGGCGTTATCCTGCGGGCGAGTGACGCGCACCGCCTCTTCTTTCGCTTGTGCCGTGGGGCGCACGACACGCGGCTGCTGCGAGACCGTGTTCAATCGCGCGCGGTCAAGGCGCATGAAGCCATTCTCCATCGCCAGCCGGTCGGAACGCAACGGCGCCTGCACCCGCACGCCGGGCTGGCCGCTACGCGCACCCGCCAGCGGATAAAAACGCGGGGCATTGGCCGCGCTCGCCACCACAATCGGCGCTTCCGCCGCATGCACCGATGTGCAGGCAAAGAAAACAACAATCGCCATCAGGCGGATGGAAGGACTCAGCATGCGGCAGGCGTAATGCATGGAAAGGATATTAGCAATCGCCATGCCAAACCGCCAGCCCGGGCGTGATATTTTTATCGCCACCAGGGGAATTATCCACCACCATTAGCAAAGTTTTAAGTCTTGCTTGCTATATCTAGTAATTCCCCGCAGTTATATTGCAGTCACTAACCAAATAAAAAAAACATCATGCGCACACCCTTGCACCGGTTGCATTGCTCATTGCTTACTACCGCCAGCCTGCTTTTTGCCGGTGTTGCGTTTTCGCCTGTGGCCCATGCGGCATTCGACCCCAACGCCGAAAGCAACCCAAGCGGCCAGGTGATCAGCAGTACCCGCACACGCACCCGCCTGCCCGATACGGCCGTACTACGTGGCGAAACCATGCACCCCGCCCAGGTCCCGGCCATGGCTGGCACGAGCCAGCCCTATGTGTCGCCGTTGCAGCCCGTGGCCATGCCGCGCCCGTTATACCCATCACGCACGCTTCAACCGATCGAATTCAGCGCCCCCGCTCCGGCGGTGGCAACTGCCAGCCCGGCCATGCCCGAACTGCCACCGGTTGATCCGGCGGTGGCTGCACAGGCCGCGGCAGAGCTGCAGCAGCAACCCACCACCCTTGCTGCCCCTGCCATGGCCGCCAGCAGTGACGGGTTTATTGCCCCGGCACCAGTATTTGCCGCCAGCAACCCGGCCCCGGCTGAACCGACGGCCATCGCCACCGCACCGGCGGTGCTGGCCGCCCCCACGCCGACCGGGCCCGGCCCGATCGTTATGCCGACGACGGCAGCGCCTGCAGCGGTTGCCACGCTGCCGCAATCCGAATTGAAAGCCGATACCCGCACCATCCTCAGCGAGATTCCCTCGAAGCTGGATAGTACGCCGCCCGCGAAAATCCAGAAACTGGATGTGGCGCGCGTGAGCCCGCAAATTAAAGAAGTGCTGGGTAAAAAAGCGCAGGAGGAAGAATATAATTCCGTTGGGCTCAGCATTAAGGTGCGCCGCCCCGGCCTCGATGCGAATTACGAGTTGAACCAGGCCTACACCGCGCTGATGGGCGGTGATTCGCAGCGGGCGATTGAGATTTACAAGAACATCATTGGTCAGGATCCGAAAAACGAAGACGCGCTGTTCGGCCTTGCCGCCACTTACCACCGCCTCGGCGAAACCGACAAAGCCAAACCGTTTTACGGCATGCTGTTAAAATCCAATCCTAACCATCGGGAAGCGCTCAATAACTTCCTCACGCTGGTGAGCGATGAATCGCCGCAGGACGCCCTGCCTGAACTGGAGCGCCTTGAACTTCGTAACCCGGATTTCAGCCCCATTCCCGCGCAGATCGCGATTGTACTCGACAAGCTCGGCTACCCCGACAAGGCCGAAGACAAAATGCTGCACGCGATTGAGCTCGCGCCCGACAACCTCACCTACAAATACAATCTGGCCATCATGCTCGACCGCCATAAGCGCTACGCCGATGCCGGTGCCCTTTACCAGCATATCATTCAGGCCGGGCTGAACGGCGAACCCTTGCCCGCCCCGCTGGAAAACCTGCAAAAGCGCCTGAATTACATTACCGCCGATGTGAGCGCGCAACGCGCGGGCAGTTAACGAAGTCTTTACCGCAGCACGGTAAATTGGCCAAAGACGACGAGGTTCTATGGAAATCACCGACTTATTAATGGCCACGCACAAAAACAAAGCGTCCGACTTGCACCTGTCGACGCGCAACCCGCCCATCATGCGCGTGCATGGCGATATGCTACCGCTCGACGTCCCCGCCCTCGACGGCGACACCATTAAGTCGATGCTCTATTCGATTATGACCGAGCAGCAGCGCTCGGATTACGAGCGCGAGCTTGAGATCGACTTCTCGATCAGCTTCAGCGAAGCCATGCGTTTCCGCGTGAACACATTCAATACGATCTATGGCCCGGGCGCCGTATTCCGGACGATTCCGACCAAAATCCTGTCGCTGGAAGAGTTGAATGCCCCGGCGGTGTTGCAGCGGCTTTGTCACCTGCATAAAGGCCTCATTCTGGTGACCGGCCCGACCGGTTCGGGTAAATCGACCACCCTCGCCGGCATGGTCGATTACATCAACGCCAACATGAACAAGCACATCCTCACTGTGGAAGACCCGGTGGAGTTCGTACATCAATCGAAGAAATCGCTCATCAACCAGCGCGAAGTGGGCGCCAGCACCAAAAGCTTCGCCAAAGCGCTTAAATCCGCCCTGCGCGAAGACCCGGACGTGATCCTGGTGGGCGAGATGCGCGACCTTGAAACCATTCAGCTTGCCATGACGGCGGCGGAAACTGGCCACCTGGTGATGGGCACCCTCCACACCAGTTCGGCGGCAAAAACCATCGACCGTATCATCGACGTGTTCCCCGCCGACGACAAAGAAATGGTGCGCGCCATGCTCTCCGTATCACTGGAAGCAGTCATTGCACAAACGCTGGTGAAACGGGCCGATGGCCGCGGCCGCGTTGCGGTGCACGAGATCATGCTCGGCACCCCGGCGATCCGCAACCTCATCCGCGAAGCGAAGGTGCCGCAAATCACCTCGATGATCCAGATGGGCACCAAACAGGGCATGTGCATCATGCGCGATTCGATGAACAAACTCTACGAAAAAGGCATTATTTCGTCGGAAACACTGCGTGAATCCCTCACCGTCGGGAACGATGACGAAGGAGGCGGCGGCGGCACTCCCCCAGCCACCAGCAAACCCCGCATGACCGGCACCAACTCGTTCTAGTACCATGGAAACTGTTTACGAAGCTCCCCGCCATATCATCCGCGCCGAGGCCGACATCTCGGATATTTACCGCTTTCTTGAGATGATGGTCGAACATAAAGCCTCCGACCTGTATTTAACCGTGGATACCTACCCTGCCCTGCGCATCGGCGACGCGATTTTGCCTGCAGCGACCACGACACTGAACGACGCCGCGCTCGACCACTTCCTCTCGCAGATCCTCACCGAATCGCAGCGCGACGAATTTGAAAGCACGATGGAGCTGAACACCGCCCTGATGTGGAAACAGGCCTCGCGCTTCCGCGTGAATGTGTTTCGCCAGCAGAACCATGTCGGCATCGTCATCCGCCGCATCCAGATGGAAATCCCCACCCCCGAATCGCTGGGGCTGCCGCCGGTTTACAACAACTTGATTATGCAGAAGCGCGGCCTTATCCTCCTCGCAGGGCCGACGGGATCTGGCAAAACCACCTCGCTTGCCGCCATGGTAGGCCACCGCAACCAGCATGGTAGCGGGCATATCGTCACCGTCGAAGATCCGATCGAATTCGTGCATGCGCACCAGAACTGCATCATCAGCCAGCGCGACGTGGGCCTCGATACCTATTCCTATGCCATTGCCCTGAAAAACGCCCTGCGCCAACGCCCTGATCTTGTGGTGATCGGCGAAGTGCGCGACCGCGAGGTGATGGAGCAGGCAATTTACTTCTCTGAAACCGGCCATCTCTGCGTCGCCACGATCCATGCCAACAACTCCAGCCAGGCGATCGAGCGGGTGCTAAACTTTTTCCCCGAAGAACGCCATGAACAGATTCTGCTCAACCTTGCCCTGAACCTGCGCGGCATTCTCTCCCAGCGGCTGATTAACCGTATTAACGGCACCCGTGGGCTGGCCATTGAGGTCATGCTGAATACCGGCCTCATCCGCCAGTTGGTTGAAGAAGGTAAAATCCGCCAGATCCGTGAAATGATCGAACGTGGCAAGACCGATGGCATGCAAACCTTCGACCAGCATCTATTCGCCATGGTGCAAGACGGCACGATCAGTGAAGAGGTGGCATTGGCAGAAGCCGATAATGCATCGAACCTGCGCCTCATGATCAGCAACCGCAAGAGCACCGAGCGCATCATGAAAAGCGACCTGGTGCTGGAGCAGAACCTGGCCACCGTTCAAAAAAGCGATTTTTAAAGTCGCCTTGAAGCTTATGCAACGGCGCTGGTCAGGCCCGGCTGCTCGCCAATGGCACGCAGGAACGCGCGCTCCAGCGTTGTTTCCTTAAAGGTCGGCTTAAATTCCGCCGCCGTGCCGAGATACACCAGCGAACGATCATGGATCACGCCGATACGGTCGCAGATCTCGTCGATATCGGAGAGAATATGTGAGCTGAAAAACAGGGTTTTTCCATCTGCTTTTGCCCGCAGCATCACTTCTTTCAGGCGAATGCGCGCGCGTGGGTCGAGACCACTCATCGGCTCATCGAGGATCATGAAAGGCTGGTTGACCATAAACGCGCCGATCAGGCCAAGCTTTTGCCCCATACCCTTTGAATAGCCACCAACTTTGCGCTCCAGCGCCGCAGGGTCGAGATCGAGGTCGACAGCCATCTGGCGCGCCTTGTCGCGGTCAAGTTTCTGCCCGTAATAGGACAGCGAAAGGCTGAGATGTTCCATTCCTTTCAGGTAGCGCGAGGGAGAAAATTTCTCCGGAAGGTAGGAAATACGCTCGCGCGCTTTCACCGTGGTGCAGGGTTGCCCGAACATGCGCGCTTCACCGCCGTTGGCCTGCGCCAGATCAAGGATGATTTTGATGAGGGTAGTTTTGCCAACCCCGTTCAGGCCGACCAGGCCGAAAATCTCACCGGGCTTGAGCGCGAAAGAAATATTCTCAAGAACATTGTGCTGGCCGTAGTTTTTACTGATGGCATCAATGACAAGGGGGGTAGAAATTTCGTTGGTCATAGGCATTACTTAGCGGCCTCTGTTGTTGGGAATAGGTGAATTTTGCTGATTCTGCAGCAGGGTATCCATATTCTGGCGGTCATCATCAGAATTGCGTACGCCATCTTTCTCGTTCTGGGCGCGCTGATACATTTCGCGAATCTGGTCGCCCCCCAGCCCCGTGCTTTCGGCGTTCAATTGTTGCGTGGGGTCGTTATTGTAACCTGCATTGCCGCTTGCAGCACCTGTAGCGGCACCGCCCTCGGCGGGCGCATTTTGTTGCGCGGCATCAAAGAGCGGTTCCAGCGCCGGCGAAGGAATGGTGCCCTCGAACGTGGCCATATAGCCTGCCGCGAACGACTGGTTGGGCCGCAAAGTGAAATAGACCTGCCCGCTTTGCGGATCAAAGAGTGCTGTATTCGGTCTAGTCAGCTTGTGCACGATGGTATCGGTTGCCACGAACTTGTTCTGCCGCTGGCGTTCACGCAGGGCAGCCAGGTAAGGCGGTGTCCACTGGAAGCGAACAATATCACGGCCTACCGCCACCACCTTCACCGGTTGGTCATTGGTTTTCGGCGTAATGCGGGCACCATTGACCCAGACCGTCCAATCCCCGGCGTTGCGGAAAGCGACACTGCCAAGGCGATACACAGGATAGACCGAAGGAGCGGGCGGCTCGACCACCGGCCCTTCGGAGAGATTCACTTCTTCCCCGCTTTCTATCCGGCGTGTCTCATAATCATTGAGTGCACTTTTCATATCGCGCACCTGCGATGGCCCGAACAACAGGCTATACGACACATCGCCAAAGGAAAGTTTGTTAGTTGGCGCATCCGCAGACAGCAGTGGTGCGGCAGCGGCTGCCCCCTCTTCTGCCGCAGGGGCAGATGCAGGCGTAGCTTCAGACGGAGCTGAAGCAGGCGCTTCCATCACCGGGCCGGTAGGGAACGGTTCGGCAGGCGTTGCAGGTACCGCAGCAGGTGGCGGCTGATCGGGTACGGCAGGCGACGTGGGCGCAGGCGCAGCAGGCGGCGTATTCACCGGAATCGCAGTCACCGGCGGCACCACGCTTTGCCCGGCCACCGGCACCATCGCCCCATCGCCCGGTGGCAAAAGCGGCATCTCGGCCTGCTCCTGCGCCATTGCGGCAGACGCCTGCAACAGCATCACCATCATCATCCAGGAACGTGCATGCATGGGCTACATCCCTCCCGGTGCGGCGGGGGTGGCATTGGCGGCGTTTTTCTTCGCTTCCATCCCCACCCAGGTAAACTGGAGTACGGCACGCGCCAGCATCGGTGTCAGCCCACCGCGCATCTGTCGGATCGCCTCGGCGTTCATTTCGCCCCCCCGCGTTAATTGCAGCGAGGAGATATGAATCATGCCCGGCGTGGTTTTAAGCATCTGGTCGAGGAATGAAAAGAAATGCACATCCGACATTGCGTCCAACTCGATTTTCACCGGCTCACGCACGCTCACCGTATAGTTAAGGCCAGCCAGTTCAGGCTTATCCGACGGTTGCTCAAGCGGGAGAGTTAACTTAAATCCGTCCCCGAAACGGTAATGATCTTTGGCTTCGCGCAGCCAGTTCTTCATCAGTTCGCTATCGGTCGCAAAATTATCATTGCCACGAAGGGTGAGCATCTCAGCGTAACGCTTTTCTGCTTCACCGGATTTTGCAATCTGGGTCTGCATAGCCGTAAGCTGACTGCTCAATGTGTTGCTGGCGGTTTCCGCAGCAGTTTTCTTTGCTTGCGCCTGTTCTTCAAAGTTGCCGCTAAAAAATGCTGCGGCACCGCTCGCGCCCACCGCAATGGCCACAACGACCCCCAGCGAGCTTAGTTTTTTCTTGAGGAGTTTTGCTTTCATCATGGCAGTGCTCCCGGCGGCGGGGGAACATTCCCGGCCGCACCCGGTGCGGGAGTGGGCTCCGGCCCCGGCCCAAGCACCGTCATTTCAATCGTTTTCACTTTCTCGCCACCGAGCGTTTCCGCTTCCGCCGGCTTATCCAGCGAAATTTCAAGGTTATCACTGCTCAACCATGCGTAGGGCGCAACCGTAATGGCGTAGCGCGGCAAACCGGTTTTGATCGACGCCACGTATTTATCCACTGCTTCAGTAAGCGTCTCCAGGTCTTTGTATTGCTGGAGGAATTCAATCGTCAACTTGATCTGTAGCGGGCCGGTAATGGGCGCGGCGGTGCCCGGCATGGGCGGCACGGCATTGCTATTGGCCAGCCCATCGGCCGCCCCCCACTGCATATCGGTCACGCGCACATTATCGGTAATAAACGGGGTCAGCGCCGTAATAAAATCGAGCGGGTTGTATGTATCTTTCATGTAGGCGTCGCTTACCGCCACCACCGCCGATTTGTAGGCAACGTTTTTATCGAGCGCATCGATGATCTTCTGTTGGGCCGCTACCTGCTGCTGCAAATCGCCACGGCGGGTTTCGATATCGGTCGCTTGCTGTTCGGTACTGACCGCCCCCATCACATGCATGGCAGCCATACCAAGCGCCGCAACCACGGCCAGCGCCCCCACCCCAAGCATTGCGCGGCGGGCCGTGTAGAGTTTGGCCAGTTGCTCGCCATAGGCGGTTTGCAATTTCAATACATGTTTGCGGCTTTTTGCAAACCAGCTTGCCAGCACCACATCGCCGAACCGGT
Source organism: Rickettsiales bacterium (assembly GCA_044341105.1). Taxonomy (GTDB): domain Bacteria; phylum Pseudomonadota; class Alphaproteobacteria; order Rickettsiales; family UBA3002; genus QFOX01. Next base: position 14,720 of record JBIISI010000035.1, read on the forward strand.
CGGCCGACAAAGCCGCCTGTTGCAAGCCAAGCAAATCAGCCACGTCCAGCGGCGTAAGCACATGCCCGATACCCGCCTGAAAGCGATTAATATCGAGCGCGTCTTTGACCTCTTGGGCAGCGATCACATAGATTTCCATGGAGCTGTTTTCCTGGAACCCAAGGCGGCGCAGGTATTCGATGGTATTGATGATTTCCTGCTCGATATTGCCAGCGGTCACGGCGGCCGTCCCGTCGTCAATCGACTGGCTGACGCGAGTAAAGACGATGCGCCCATCGCGCAGCACCACCTGCCTGAAACCGCTAACCTTGTTGTGGGTCACTAGCAATTGCCAGGACATCGGCTCGCCGCCGAGGGCTTTTTTCAGCGCGGGGATGTAGAGCTGCGTCTCTACAGGTACAAGGTAAATGCCTTTTAGTTCATTCGGCAGCTCAACGAGAATTTCTAGCCATTCCTGCAACTGCGGGGTATAAGCCAGCGCAATCAGTAGGAAATTCCACTCTTTGCGTCCGGTTTTGTCGCGCCCAAGCGGCAGCGAACCTTTCAGGTCTTCGGCCTGGAAATCGCGGTCGAGGCGGCGCTTCACCAGCCCGCCCACGCTGAGCGAACTCACTGGCGGGAAGCTGTGGCGCACATATTGCTGGTCCATCACATCCATCAGGATGGTGAGGGGCACGCCGGGGTTGGCCGACATGAGCTCGGTAATACTGGCGATATGGTCGAGTTGCGGGCTTGGCGCGAACAGGCGGCGCTGCACCGAATTACCCCGCATGAAGATCAGGATGGCCCCATCGTCACCCAGAAGCAACACAAAGCGGGCCGCGCCTTTGGCTTTGGGCTGCGCATCTTTTGGCGCGCCGGATGAGTCGCCTTTTTTCTTGCCTGCCTTCGGGCGCTTCGGCGCTTTGGGCACCTTGCCGGCTTTCGGCGTTTTTACCGGCGCCTGCTCTGCGTCATCCCCGTGCTGCTCATTGCGAAGTTTTAGTTTCATGCGCCCTTAGAATTTCATATTCGAGAAGGATTGGTACAACGGACCGAACACCGCCGCAATCACCCAGAAGATAAGACCCCCAAGAAACATCGTCATCGTCGGCTGGATGAACCCGATCATGCCGTCCACGGCATCGTTTACTTCGCGGTCATAGAAGAAGGTGATGTTTTCCAGCGCATCGTTCATGTTCCCCGAATCCTCGCCCACTTTGAACATGCGGATTACAAGGGTTGGAAACTGGTTCGACATGCGCAGCGAACTGGTCAGGTTATTCCCCTCGGTGATGCCGCGATACACCATCTCAATCGATTCTTTGATGATGCGGTTGGCCACTACGTTGCGCGAGGAGAGCAGCGCATCGGGAATATCAATGCCGGATTTGAACATCACCGCGAAGAAGTGGGTGAAGCGCGCGAGGTTGATCTTGCGGATGGTGGGCCCCATGACCGGCAATTTCAGCATAAAATTATCCATCATGTAGGCGAAGGGCTCTGAGGTTCGGTACAACGTAATCAGCACCATGAAGAGCCCAAGCGGGATACCGAAAATCACATACCAGTGGTGCTGGAAGGCCGACGAGGTGGCGATCAGCGCGCGGGTGTGTATGGGAATAGTGAAGCCCTGGTCGATGATGAATTTAATCAGCTTCGGCACCACGAAGATCATAAGGATGGCAATCACACCCGACATCACGAACAGCAACACGATCGGATAGGTCACCGCCTTCTTCACCTTGCGGCGCAGATCGGCGTTCCACTTCATGTGGTGCGCCATGTGGGTGAAGGATTCGGTCAGTTTACCGGTTTTTTCACCCGCCGAAATCAGCCCCACGAACACTTCGTTGAACACACGCGGATAGTTCGCCAGCGCCTCGGAGAGTTTGCTACCGGTTTTTACCTTCTCCAGCACGTCGGTCATAATATCGCGCAGTTTTTTCGATTCGGTCGAATCGCGCACATCGGCCAGCGCTTCGTGAATGGGCACGCCCGCCTTGCTCAATTGCTCGAGGTGCAGGCAAAGGATAATCATATCCTTCAGCTTAATCTTGCTTTTTCCGCCACTTTTGGTGCTTTGCTCGCGGTAATTGACGAGGTCAAGCCCCACCTCTTTCAGGCGCGTTTCAAGGTCGATCTCGTTTTCCGCAACCATGGAACCGCGGATACTGCGGCCACGCTCGTTTATCGCGCTGTAACTAAAGGCAGGCATTCCACTCCCTGAGTTCGACACCCACCGTAAGTATGCAGGTTTGCATGAGCGTATTACAGGCGGTCGGTCAAATCTACCACGGAGATGAGTTCGGGGATATCTATATATCCCGCAAGCACCTTACTGATGCCATCCTGCACCATGGGCACGAAACCGTTAGCCATCGCATATTCCAGCATGTGGGTGCGGGTGGCTTTGGTGGCGATTAATTCATCCATGCCATCGTCGATACGCAGGATCTCGTGCACGCCCATGCGCCCCTTATACCCCTTGAAGCCACAGGCTTCGCAGCCAACCGCATCGTGAATCGTCGGCGGCGCGGCGACATCCGCCCCCATCAGCTTGCATTCTTCTTCGTTCGCCGGGCGTGGCTTTTTGCAGCTATTGCACAGGCGGCGCGCAAGGCGTTGCGCCATGGTGCAAATCAGCGACCCCGCCAACAGGTGCGGCGGCACGCCGATATCGCCCAGACGCGGGATGGTGCCCAGCGCATCGTTGGTGTGCAGGGTGGTGAACACCTGGTGGCCGGTAAGTGCGGCGCGCACCGCCATGATCGCGGTTTCTTCGTCGCGCACCTCGCCCACGAAGATGATATCCGGATCCTGACGCATGAGCGATTTAATGCCCGAGAGGAAGTCGATCACCCCCTCGCGCACCTGCGTCTGGCGAATCAGCGGCAGCTGGTACTCCACCGGATCTTCCAGCGTCATGATGTTCACGTCGATGGAATTAATGAAGCTCAGCACCGAATAAAGTGTGGTGGTTTTACCCGAGCCGGTCGGCCCGGTCACCACGATGATGCCCTCGGGGCGCTTCAGGCATTTCTTCAGCGTGGCGAGGTTGTGTTCGGAAAAGCCGAGATTCTCGATCGGCACCAGCGATTTGGATTTGTCGAGAATACGCAGCACCACGTTCTCACCATGCACGGTCGGCTGGGTCGCCACGCGGAAATCCACCTCGCGGCCAAGCGCCACCATGTTAATGCGCCCATCCTGCGCGGCGCGCGATTCGGCGATGTTCATGCCCGACATAATCTTAATGCGCACCAGCATGGCCGGCCAGTAATCGCGGTGGAACGAGCGGATCTGCTGCAGCGAACCATCGATACGGTAGCGCAGGCGCAGGAAGGTTCCCTCCGGCTCGAAATGGATATCCGACGTGCCCTGCTTGATGGCATCGATCAGCAGCGCATCGACCAGGCGCACGGTGGGGTTCACATACCCCTCCTCGCGGCCATCGAGCTGGGTTTTGTCGCGGATACCGGTTTCGATCTCGCGCAGAATCCCGTCGATCGAGAGGTCGTAGTTATAGTACCGCTCAATCATTTCGTTGAGTTCGGTTTCCGTCGCATAGATCGGCACGATTTTCGCGGTTTTATCGAGGTGGCGGCGCACCTGGTCGATCGCCAGCACGTTGAACACGTCGGCCATGGCGATTTTGATGGAGCTGCCCACCTGCTGCACCGGCAACACTTTATTACGCACCGCCACTTCACGCGGCACCAGCGCCACCAGCGCCGGATCGATCATGGTGGTTTTGGGATCGAAACGCTCGGTACCGGTGGTTTCGGCCAGCACCTCGCCCAGCGCCGATTCGGTAATAAAGTTCATGCTGACCAGCACGTTACCGAGCAGCTTCTTCGATTTGGCTTGCTCGCGCAGCGCCACTTCAAGCTGATCCTTCGAGATCAGCCCCATCTGGATCAGCTTCTCACCGATACGCAGCGGTTTTTTGATTTCGGGGGCAGTTGCAGCAATGTCGGGCACCAACGGGAGCGGCGCTGGCTCCACCGCAAAGGGATCCGGTTCCACGGCCACGGGTTGCACCACCGCCTCCGGCTGCACCGGCTCGGGTGCAGCCGCCGGTGCTACCGTGGGCCGCGTTTGCGACAGGAAATCGTCTTCATGCGCACTCATGCCGAGGGGGGATACCTTTTTTCGTGTTCAGACCGTGTTCGTTCGCCAACCGACGAGGCTTTTATATAGGGCGATTCCCGTGAAAGAAAAGCGCAACGCGCCTAACGCGTGGGATTACCGTTATATTCAGCAGGGAGCGTTGCAGCGCTACCATAACACAGCCCGTGCAGGCGCGCCACTTTTCACTGGCCGCCGCCGCCCATCGCCCGTATATGCGAAGCCCATGGATGACGTCGCCTACATTGCCGCCGCCTACGGCCTTGCCGCCCTGATCGTTGGCGGCATGATCGCTGCCACCGCCCTGCGCGCGCGGCAGGTGCGCCGCCAACTGGCGAAACTGCAGCACGAGCAGGCATGAAAGCGAAACACCAGCGGGCATGGTTTGTGGGTGGAAGCCTGCTGGTGGCCGCCCTCGCCATCGCGCTCATGCTGCACGCCTTTAGCGATAGCCTGGTGTTTTTCTACACCCCCACCCAATGGGCCGAAAAATCGGCCGCGCCGGGGTTCGATGCCAGCCGGCCCGTGCGGCTCGGTGGGCTGGTCGAAAAAGGCAGCATCACCCACGCGGCAAACGGCGCGCTGCATTTCACCATCACCGATTTAAACGCCACCATGCCCGTAACCTATCGCGGGTTCGTGCCCAGCCTGTTCCGCGAAGAACAGGGCGTGGTGGCGCAGGGCGTGGTCGAAGGCGGCACGTTGCGCGGCA
>JBIISI010000097.1:0-5922 GCA_044341105.1 Rickettsiales bacterium
CGACTCGTACTCAACGTGCGCCGTGTTGATCGTAATCCCACGCGCTTTCTCTTCCGGCGCCGCGTCAATGTCCGCATAGCCTTTCGCCTGCGCCTTGCCCGTTTTCGCCAAAACCATCGTAATCGCCGCCGTCAACGACGTCTTCCCGTGATCCACGTGACCAATCGTCCCAATGTTGCAGTGCGGTTTACTGCGGTCGAATTTCTCTTTAGCCATAACTCTCTCCTATTTCCTTAAGCAGCGGCTTTTTTCTTGATTTCCTCAGCAACGTTGCTGGGGACTTCTTCATAATGGTCGAACACCATGCTGTAGCTCGCGCGGCCTTGCGACATCGAGCGCAGGTTGTTCACGTAACCGAACATGGAAGCCAGCGGCACCATGGCGTTCACCACGCGGGCGTTGCCGCGCTGGTCCATGCCTTGCACCTGGCCGCGACGGCTGCTCAGATCGCCGATCACGTCACCCATGTAATCTTCCGGGGTCACGACTTCGACTTTCATGATCGGCTCGAGCAGTTTCGGGCCGGCCTTCGCCATGCCTTCGCGGAAAGCCGCGCGGGCAGCGATTTCGAACGCCATCACGCTCGAATCCACGTCGTGGTACGCGCCGTCTTTCAGGGTCGCTTTGAAGTCGATGGTCGGGAAGCCCGCCATGACACCGCTCCCCAGCATCGACTCGAGGCCTTTTTCAACGCCCGGAATGAATTCCTTCGGCACGGTACCGCCCACCACTTTGCTTTCGAACACGAAGCCCGAACCCGGAGCCAGCGGCTCGAAATCGATGATGACGCGAGCGAACTGGCCCGAACCACCCGATTGCTTTTTGTGGGTGTAATCTTCTTCGTACAGCTTGCTGATGGTCTCGCGGTACGCCACTTGCGGCGCGCCCACGTTTGCATCCACCTTGTAGGTGCGACGCAGGATGTCGACTTTAATATCGAGGTGCAGCTCGCCCATGCCTTTCAGGATGGTCTGGCCGGTCTCGTGGTCGCTCGATACGCGGAACGAGGGATCTTCCGCAGCCAGTTTCGACAGGGCGATGCCCAGCTTCTCCTGGTCGGCTTTCGATTTCGGCTCGATCGCGAGCTCGATCACGGGCTCGGGGAATTCCATTTTCTCAAGGATGATCGGCTTGTCCGGGTTGCACAGCGTGTCGCCGGTGCGGGTTTCTTTCAGGCCCGCCAGCGCCACGATGTCGCCTGCATATGCTTCTTTCACGTCTTCGCGGCTGTTCGCATGCATCAGCAGCATACGGCCCACGCGCTCTTTGCGGTCGCGGGTCGAGTTCGCCACCGAGGAACCCGAGGTCAGGATGCCCGAATAGATGCGGCAGAAGGTGATGGAACCTACGAACGGATCGTCCATGATTTTGAACGCGAGCAGCGAGAGCGGCTCTTTGTCGTCGGGCTTGCGCACCATTTTCTTTTCTTCGTCGGACGCGTCTTCTTTGGCGTTGGGGTTGATGCCTTCCATTTCGCCACGATCGAGCGGGCTCGGCAGGTAATCCACCACCGCGTCCAGCATCGGCTGCACGCCCTTGTTCTTGAACGACGAGCCGCACAGGATCGGCACGAATTTGAACGCGCAGGTGCCTTTGCGGATGCAGGTTTTCAGGTCCTCGAGCGAGGGCTCTTCGCCGTTCTCGAGGTATTTCTCGAGCAGCGCATCATCCATCTCCACGGCGGTCTCTACCAGCTTCTCGCGGTATTCTTTCGCCTTGGCCTGGTATTCAGCGGGGATTTCGACGATGTCGAATTTCGCGCCCAGCTCTTCGCCACCCCAGATGATGGCTTTCATTTGCACGAGGTCGATCATGCCCTGGAAGTTTTCTTCCGCGCCGATCGGCAGGTGCACCACCAGCGGGGTCGCGCCGAGGCGATCAACAATCATGTCGACGCAACGGTAGAAATCGGCACCGGTGCGATCCATTTTGTTGACGTAGCAGATGCGCGGCACGCCGTACTTATCGGCCTGGCGCCATACGGTTTCCGATTGCGGCTCAACGCCGGCTACGGAGTCGAACACGGTCACGGCACCGTCGAGCACGCGCATCGAGCGCTCCACTTCGATGGTGAAGTCTACGTGGCCGGGCGTATCAATGATGTTGATGCGGAACTGCTTGTCTTCTTTGTGCCAGAAGCAGGTGGTCGCCGCCGAGGTAATGGTAATCCCGCGCTCCTGCTCCTGCTCCATCCAATCCATGGTGGCAGCGCCTTCGTGCACTTCGCCGATTTTGTGCGATTTGCCGGTGTAGTAAAGGATACGCTCCGTGGTCGTGGTCTTGCCCGCATCGATGTGCGCGCAGATACCAATGTTGCGATAGTCCTGAAGGGGAGTAGAACGGGGCATAATAAGCTCGGTTTTCCTAAATGGGTGATCTTACCAACGGTAGTGCGAGAAGGCGCGGTTCGCCTCAGCCATACGGTGGGCGTCTTCGCGTTTCTTGATCGCGTTGCCGCGGCCGGCCGATGCATCCATCAGCTCGCCAGCGAGGCGCTGCGACGTGGTTTTCTCACCGCGGTTGCGGGCAGCAGCCAGCAGCCAGCGGGTGGCCAGCGCCTGCTGGCGCTTGGTGCGCACTTCGGTCGGCACCTGATAGGTGGCTCCACCAACGCGGCGCGAACGCACTTCAACACTCGGCTTCACGTTGTTCATCGCATCGGTGAACACTTCGATCGGGTCTTTTTTCAGCTTCTCGGCGATGATATCGAACGCACCGTAAACGATCTGCTCGGCAGCCGATTTGCGGCCATCATACATGACGGCGTTCATGAATTTACCAACCACCAGGTTTCCGAATTTCGGATCCGGCAGGATTACGCGTTCTTTTGCAGCGTGACGACGGGACATAATTTACCTCAAACCTATTTCGGACGTTTAGCACCGTAATGCGAACGGCGCTGGCGGCGTTTAGCGATGCCCTGCGTATCGAGGGTACCGCGGATGATGTGGTAGCGAACACCCGGCAAATCTTTTACGCGGCCACCGCGGATGAGCACCACCGAGTGCTCCTGCAGGTTGTGGCCTTCGCCGGGGATGTAGCCGATGACTTCAAAGCCATTCGTCAGGCGAATTTTCGCCACTTTACGAAGAGCGGAGTTCGGTTTTTTCGGGGTCGTGGTGTAAACGCGGGTGCAAACGCCGCGCTTTTGGGGGCACGCTTCCATCGCAGGCACTTTGTCACGCGATTTCTGCGGCGTGCGGCCCTTGCGAACCAACTGATTGATTGTTGGCATGTGTCTTCCTCTTTCCTTGTCCGCGGTTGTTCCGGTCACTGCACCGAAGCCGCGTTAGCGGTTACATAATTCAACGTGGGAAATCGCGCTCAAATGCTGGCAATTGCTTGCGTTTTTTTACATTTTTTGCACGGGTACCCCCGCGTTGGGAGCCGGTGTTATAGACGGATTTACCCACAGGTCAAGCGCCTTTTTACAAGTTTTTTACTCCACGCCGATATTACCTCAAGCACCCCGTTAACCTTTATGAAGATTCCGTGAAATCCCGCCCCGCCCTCTTGTGCGGACGACAGCACCCGGCTAGCGTCGCCGGGCTTTATGACTCTTGGATTACGGATCGTTGTTCACTTGAATACGAACACAACGCATCCCTCCCTCAAGGTCTGAGCTGTTTTGGGCCCGCATGTTGCAGCCCAAGGCATCCTAAGGAAGGCCGATTTGGCCTATGGAGGTAAGTATGTCGAACTACAATGACCGTAAAAATGCCCGTCGGGTGGAAATGCAGGGTGGCGGCACCGCCACTTCCTCCAGCCTCCGCACCGGCAGCGCGGTTTCCAACGTCACCGACCCGTCTGTGCGCAGCAGGATTGGCGGCGAAGGACCCGTGCTGGTCTAACCATACTTTCGGGTGCAGGGAATTTTCCCTGCACCCACCCCTGAGGAACCATGTCCACCGATCATCAGCCCAATTTTAGTCGCCTCCCCTCTTTCCTGCGGATTATTTCGCGGCAATTGCGAAGCGCAGACACACCACAAGCGCCGGAACCCCTTTCTGCCGGCCTTAAAGCGGGCAGCAAACCATTGCACACGCCGCCGCCACGGCCCCAGCCCCAAAGCCTGGCCCGACACTATTTTACCCGGCTGCAGGATCAGCACCCCAATTTCCGTGAATACCTTGGCAAACAGCCGACCATTGCCGGCTGGTCCCATAATCCCTGGCAGGAGGCCGACACCGCCGACGCGAAGGCCACGGAAATTGCGACGCGCTATTTACACTATTTTACCAGCGCCATGGTCGATATGGGCTATATGCCGTATTTCGGCACTGAAATTAACTTTTGCACCATTACGAATAGCGATGACGGCGCCAAAGAAGTATTTCGGGCCATTAACAATATTTATGAGGATGTTGCTGCATCATACCAACAGAAACGCATGCATCACTTCGCCTTAGAAGGGGGGCAAGAGCCCCAACTCCACCCCAAATTGTCGCGCAATGACGAGTGGAATGGCCGCGTCTATGTCGACCCAACCGACGAAATGGAGATTGCGACCCCATGCCAGTCACCGCTGGCCAACGCCGCACGCGTCAACGGCGTAAAACGCGTCGTTTATGAAAGTACCCTGGAATATGCAAAGCGGTTTGCGCAATCGCCCGAGGGCAGGCATCAGCCGGATCTCGCCGTCCCAAGTGGCCCGGCGGCCGATCTTCTTGCCAGCGCCATGCCCCCTTACAATATTCTTTATGCCGATAAGGATGAGCCGACGGGGGAACATTGCAGCGTTTCCCTCATCGCAACGCGACCGGGCCGACTGCGCGATTACGCCCACCGTAAAGCCGACCGCAAGCATTTTGCCGATAGCAACCTGTTTCGCGAAGAAAGCTGGGCCAGCATTTGCCGCGAAGCGTTCGAACGCTATTTACCCCATGACGAATTAATGGCGTATGGCCACCCCGAGAAATTCTCGAATCTGCATAAGCCAATGAATAATAGCGTAAAAGGCAAAAGCCACAATATTCGCTGGCATTACGGCGGCACGTGCACTGCTTTGCCATCGGGCACCATTCGCAATGTCACCTCGACCGACAAATCGGAAGCCAGCAATCGTCTTGAAGTGCGCTCCTTCAACGATGGCTCCAGCAATATCGCCCTAAGCTCCCTGGCAATGCTGAGCACGCTCTATGCCGTGACGAAGGAGTACTACGCCCTTCATCCCGACCGACATTATGCACGGCCCATGAGTGGTGATGACATGAAGACAATTCGCGAGAAACTTTCCGCCCGCACCGCCCCGCAGCATCAGGTCCCCGGCAACATTCAGGAAGCACGGCAACGCTTCAGTGCATCCAGCCTCTGCCTGCGCATGATGCAGGAATATGCGATCGAACATACGCCTGACGATCTAACCAGGCAGCAGATGCTCACCGAGATCGAGGAATTCCGCAAAGCGGTGTTACAACGGGCCATTCCCATCCTGCAGACAAGCCATCACCGCTAATTGTGTCGCCCACACCACAAATACGCCTGCCTCGTTCAAAATAGCATCAAGCAGGCATAAAAACCGGTTGCCCTCGCCGGGAAATGCCGTACATTTCCACAAGCGACCGCACGCAGAGGCGGTTTTGAACAATCATTCACTATACCCTAACGTGAGGATGGATGGCAAAACCCGCCAAACCACGCGCCATTAAGCAAAATACCCGGCTGGTAATTTCACCTGTACCGGCATCCAGCGCGCCTGTGGGCAGCCGCTCCGTCAGCGCCAAACGGGTGAATCGCGTGCGGGTGAGCTGGTTTGTGGTCGGCTCCATTTTTGGGGTCGCCGTGTCGTTTTTCATGAATTTGCTGGTGACCACGGTCATCGTGCCGCAATACGAGGCGGTCGTCGCCCGTCGCGGCGGCGATATTGAAGTGGCCGAAGCCGGCAAGCCGCGCCGTAGCAGCGTGCGCCTGATTGAAAGCGCC
>JBIISI010000038.1:0-19241 GCA_044341105.1 Rickettsiales bacterium
GCGTGGTCGAAGGCGGCACGTTGCGCGCCACGACGATTCTCGCCAAGCATGATGAAAACTACATGCCCAAAGAAGTGGTCGAGGCACTCAAACAATCCGGGCAGTGGAAACCATGATCGCCGAGCTTGGCCATTTCTGCCTGTGCCTTGCGCTGATGCTTGCGGCCGCACAGGCCTGCATGCCGCTGCTGCAGCGCGCGCTGGCCCCGCACACGCTGCTGCCGCTGGTAAAGCCCATGGCGGCGGGCGGGTTTATGCTGGTCACGGCGGCGGGCGCGGCGCTGGTCTACAGCTACGCCATCTCCGATTTCAGCGTCATGAATGTGGTGCTCAATTCCAGCATGCAAAAACCGCTGCTGTATAAAATCACCGGCAGTTGGGGCAACCATGAAGGCTCCATGCTGCTCTGGGCGTGGATTCTTGCGGCCTATGGTTTCGCCCTCGCGCTGTGGCGCCCCCGCGAGGCGGCGCTCACCCACCTCGCGCTTGGCCTGATGGGCCTGCTCAGCGCGGGCATACTGGCGTTCATCCTGTTCACCTCGAACCCGTTTTTGCGCGTGTGGCCCGCCCCCGCCGAGGGACAAGACCTGAACCCCCTGTTGCAGGATATCGGCCTCGCCTTCCACCCGCCCACGCTCTATGTAGGCTATGTCGGCTTTGCGGCGGTGTTCTGTTTCGCCATTGCCGGCATGCTGCGCGGGCGGCTCGATGCCGCGTGGGCGCGGCAGGCGCACCCGTTCATCCTCATTCCATGGAGCGCGCTGACGCTCGGCATCGGCGCGGGTAGCTGGTGGGCCTATCGCGAGCTGGGCTGGGGCGGTTTCTGGTTCTGGGACCCGGTGGAGAATGTTTCGCTGCTGCCGTGGCTGACCGGCACGGCGCTGCTGCACGCCAACCTCGTGCTGGAAAAACGCGGGCAGCTTGGGCGCTGGGTGGCGCTGCTTGCCATCCTCAGTTTCGGCATGAGCCTGATCGGCACGTTCATCGTGCGCTCGGGGCTTATCACCTCGGTGCACGCCTTCGCCAGCGACCCCGCGCGCGGCCTGTTCATTCTGGCCTATTGCGGGGCGGCCATGCTCGGTGCCTTCGCGGTGTTCAGCTTCTGCCCGCTGGCGGCCAGCAAACCGCCGCAGCTTGCCTCGCGCAGCGGGCTTATCCTCATCGGCAACCTGCTACTCACCGCCTGCGCCGCCACGGTGCTGATGGCCATTCTGTACCCCGTGCTGCTGCCGCTTTTGGGCTTGCCCGCCGTGTCGGTCGGGCCGGATTATTTTAACCGCACCTTCCTGCCGCTTGGCGCGCCACTGCTGGTGCTGGCCGCCCTCGCCCCCCTGCTGGCGTGGGACCGTTTTACCCGCGCACAACTGAAAACCCTGCTGCTTCGCCTTGCCCCTGCCCTGCTGGGCGCGGCACTGCTGGTGCTTAGCGTGGCGCGCACGCAATGGGTGCTGGGTGTGGCCGGGGTGGCGCTTGCCGCATGGCTGCTGCTGGGCTGCGCCTATGCGCTGCGGCGGGCGCTGCGCACCCGGCAATTATTCACCAGCACGCGCGGCTGGCGGCACATGGCATCGCTCACGGCGCACACAGGCCTTGCGCTGCTTGCGCTTGGCATCACCACCACCGCGCTCGGCACTGAAAAATACGACGCGGCGCTGAGTGAAAAACCGCTGATGCTGGGGGCCTACGAGCTGCGCCTCACGCGCGCCACGCAAACCACGCAGGGCAACTACCAGCAGCGCCGCGCGGAATTCGCCGTGTATCGCCACGGCGCCCACGTCACCACCCTCGCGCCCGAGCTGCGCTATTACGGCCTGCGCGGCATGCAAACCACTGAAGCCGCCATTCACAGCACCCCGCTTCGCGACCTCTACCTGGTGATCGGCGACCGCGCGGGCGCACACCCCGACCAGCCCGCCATCGGCGTGCAATTCCTTGTGATTCCCGGCCAGCAACTGATCTGGATCGCCTGCCTGCTGATGGCGGGGGGCGGTGCCATTTCCATGCTGGCCGCCCTGATCGCCCGCACGGAGAACCGCCCATGAACGCCCGCCACACCCCGCTCGCCATGATGGCGCTGCTCGTCGTCGCGCTCGGCTTTGCGCTGCTGCGCCCCAAAGCCCCCGCACCCGATTTGAACGGCAAGGCCCCCGGTTTCGCCCTGATGCAACTCGACGGCGCGCCCATCAGTTGGAAGCCTGCGCCCGGCAAAATCACGTTGGTGAATTTCTTCGCCTCGTGGTGCGTGCCCTGCCTTGCCGAGCACCCACATATGCGCGCGTTGGCGGATAGCGGAGTGGATATTATCGGCATCGCATGGAACGACCGCGCCCCGGCGCTCGAAGCATGGCTTGCCAAACATGGCAACCCTTACCGCGCGGTCTATCTCGATGGTGGGCAGGCGGCCATCGCCATGGGCATTCGCGGCGTGCCGGAAAGCTTCCTCATCGCGGCGGATGGCAGCATCGCCATGCATCTGCGCGGGGCCATCACCCCGCCCCAAAGCGCCGCGATCTTAGAGAAAATCACCAGCCTGCGAGGCGGCGATGCGCCAGCTGCTGCTCGCTAGCCTGCTGCTGGTTGCCAGCGCCGCGCAGGCGATGCTGGCCGAAGCCCCCCTGCCCGATGCCGTGGAAGAAGCGCGCGCCCACGCGTTGTTCGCGGCGCTGAAATGCGTGGTGTGCGAAGGCCAGTCGCTCGCCAGTTCAAACGCCGATTTTGCCGTGTCGATGCGCAACGAAGTGCGCCGCCTGATCGCGGCGGGCGAAAGCGACGCGGGCGTGCGCGAATATTTCGTCGCCCGCTACGGCGAGCGCGTGCTGATGAACCCACCGCTTTCCAGCCACACGCTGCCACTCTGGCTGTTTCCCATTTTCCTGCTGCTGCTTGGGGCCGTCTATCTCTGGCGCAGCACCCGCCACGGAGCTTCCTCATGACCGAATTCGCCGTTTTTGCCCTGTTCATCCTGTTCGGCATCAGCACGCTGGTGGTGTGGCCCATGCTGCTGCACCCCACCCTGCCGCGCCGAAAAAAAATCCTGCTGGCGCTGGCGGCGTTCGTGCTGCTGTGGCCCGGCTCGATGGCGCTGTATCTGTGGCTGGGTGTGCCGCAACTCGCGCACTAGCTATTTCACCACCGCTTCGCTACGAGGGAATGCATGCACCGTCCCATTTTCCTTGCCCGCCGCTTTCTCGCCATGTTCGGCGCGATGGCGCTCGGCGCGTTCAACGACAACTTCTATAAAAACGCGCTGATCGTGCTGGTCACCTACCGCCTCGCCGCCGAGAGCGGGCATAGCGCGCCGGTGATTATCAGCGTGGCGTCGGCCTGTTTTATCGTGCCGTTTTTCCTGTTTTCGGGCTGGGCAGGCACCCTCGCCGACCGCATCTCGAAAACGCGGCTGGTGCGCGTCCTCAAAGTGATCGAGCTGGTGCTGTATGTCGGCGCGGGCATCGCGCTGCTCAGCCAGCATCTGTACACCATGCTCATCGCGCTGTTCCTGCTGGGTTCGCTGGCCAGCTTCTTCGGCCCGGTGAAATACGCCATCCTGCCCGAGCTGCTGAAGCGCAACGAGCTGCTCACCGCCACCGCCTATGTCGAGGGCGGCACCTATGTTTCCATCCTGCTGGGCACGCTGCTGGGTGCGGTGCTGGTCATGCTTCCCGCCGGGCCGTGGCTGGTGGCAGGGGTGATGGGCATCATGGGGGCGCTGGGCGTGGCCTGCGCGTGGGCGGTGCCGCTCACCGCCCCGGCGCACCCGGAACTGCCCCTGCGCTATAACCTGTTCGCCAGCATTTGGCAGATGCTGAAGGTCGCGGCGGTGAATCGCCGCATCCTCGCCGCCATTATCGGCATCTCATGGTTCTGGTCGATCGGGGCCATGTACCTCACGCAGCTGCCCGTGTTCGCCAAAGAGGTGGTGGGCGCGAATGAGCGTGTGGTGAGCCTGTATATGGGCGTGTTCACCATCAGCATCGCGCTCGGCTCGCTGGCCTGCCCGGCCTTGTCGCGCCGCCTGCGCGCGGGGCTGCTGGCGCCGCTCGCGTTGCTGGGCGTGTTCCTCGCCGGGGCCGATCTGTGCCACACCGGCTATGGCATGGCGGCACCGGTGGGCGACGCGCTGATCGGCCTGCATAACTATTTCGATAGCGTCGCGCATCTGCGCATCCTCGCCGACCTTACGTTCATGGCGTTCTGCGGCGGTCTGTTCATCGTGCCGCTCTACACCCTGCTGCAGACCGATGCCGGCGAGGCCGAACGCGCCCGCATCATCGCCAGCAACAACGTGGTGAACGCGCTGTTCATTGCCAGCGCCTCGCTGATAAGCGCGGTCATGTATGGGCTGGGCATGGAAGTGCGCGGGGTGCTGCTGTGCTTTGCCGCGCTGAACCTGCCGGTCGTGGCTTATCTTTATTACACGGGCCGCCGCCGCAGGTAGGGAACCCCCTGACCAGCACTTAAATAAATACGAATCAGGGGGTTATGGGGCGAGTGATGGGGATCGAACCCACAACCTCCAGAGCCACAATCTGGCACTCTAACCAATTGAGCTACACCCGCCACATGGCTTAAAAGCGGGCGCAATGAACCCGATTGCGCAGGAAAATGCAAGGGGATTCGGGATGCAGGATTTTAGACTTGGATATTGGATTTAGGATATAAGACTTAGGATATTGGAGCTTATGTCCTATGTCCTAAATCCTAAGTCCTATATCCCGCCCCCAATTGTCACAGAACTGTCATCCTAAAGACCGCGCCATTTGCTATAGTCAGGCTAGGAAAAAAGGATTTTGACCAGCAATGGCATTGATTAACACAGGCCCCGACTATACCCGCAGCGGCGAGAATTTCCTCACCCGCTGGGGCAATGCGGCCAGCTTCATTCCTTTTATCGGCGCGCCGATTGCCGGGTTCCTAGGCTTTGCAGGCACGGCGGTTGAGGCGATCGGCTGGCTGTTGCGCGGCAAAGTGTTGAGCGCCGCGACCGTCGCCGCGACCGGTGCCGTCAGTACCGCGGTGAACTCGATCGGCGGCCAGTTCTGGTGGGTGAATGCAGGCTCCGGCCTCGCCACCGGCAAAACCGCAGGTACCCATGCACGCGCCCTTACCGAAACCGTCATTGGCGGTGTGACCGGTGCGCTGGGCGTGAAACCCACCGTGCTGCGCAGCTATACCGCCGCGCTTGGCCAGGGCCCCGGCGCGAATGCCGCCCAGCCCGGCTACTACGCCACCAAAGTCGCCAACGATCGCGGGCAGAACGCCCAGGCCGCATGGAGTCAATACCGCACTGGCAATGCCGACCATGTTGCTGCGCTGGAGAATGCGCGCGCCATGGGGGCAACGCAGCGCAGCGTTTAACCGATAAAAAGAACGACAAGCACCACGGATACCTGTTATGGCACTGGCAATGAAAACGATGAATGTATGGGAACAGAAATACCACGAGCTGACCGCGCTCTATGCGCTGGCCGATGAGCTGCTCGCCACCGTGCCCCACGCCGCCGACCCGCAGGCCCAGCTCGACCTCGTCGAGCCGCTGGTGGAAACGATCGGCAGCGCCACCGATACCCTGACCGAAGAATACATCAATTATTGCGACGGCAAGAAAAGCGCCGCGTCGAAAACCCGTGTGGAAGGCGCGTTGCGCAAAATCTACCGCGGCCTCGGCCAGTGCAAGGCTTCGGTGCGCGATGCGCGCAACACCGCCCTCGCCGTACTCAACAGCATTAAGCGCCAGCTCGAACAAGTCGTGGTGAATTTCCTTGAGTTTGTGGCCGTCTCCCTCGACCGCATCATGCAGAAGCAGGAGATCGAGGAAATCAAGCAGCGCCATGCCCATCTGGCGATGATGCTGCACCACCAGCAGCAATTGGGCCCGCAGGGCGCCTAGGCGCTAAAAGCCCGTTTTCACCATGAACGCCACGCCCACCGCGGTCAGGTTCGCGCGATACACGCCGCTGTAATCGGTGCGCGAACTGGAGCTGACGCAGCTGCTGCTGGAGCCAAACGCCGCCCCGCCGCTTACCTGCGCCATCCACGCCCCCTGAGCGGGCCTGCCATCGTCGAATTTTTTATCCAGCGCATAGCCTTCCGCACAGGTGAAGGCAGCATTCGGGATATTGGTGTCCGTCGATACCGTGGCGAAATCCCCATAGCTAATCACATGTTTGTAATTCTGGCTGTAGACGGAGCCTGAACCGGCCGTGTCCAGATAACGGAAGCTATAACCAGCCACCGATGCCACTGCCGAGGCCGGTATATTGGTGCCCGGTGTGGATACGCGCACCGAGCTGCCCGTACCAATGCGCTTGCCCGTGTAGCCGCCCACCGCCAGCAAACCGGCGTTCGACAAATGCTGCCAAACGAGGAATTGTTCGTCATTGCCGTCGCTCACCTGCTGGTCGCCATTGCCATTGCACGTCGGAAGGCCGCTAGCATTCACATTGTAACAGGTCGTGTCGTTACCTGTCGTACCGCCTTTGATACCCCAATACTGGGTAGCGTTCGCCATATCACCCGGCAGCGATTTGAAGCGCGCACGGAATTGTTGGACTGCGCTGATATACATGGTTTGTTCGCGGGCGATTTTGCTGAGCTCGCTGCTACGAACCAACGACTTTCCTGCCACGATGCCGCCGGTAATCAGGGCAATCACCACTAGCACCACGCTGAGTTCTACCAGCGTAAAGCCTTGCCGACGAGCTTGCTTGCGCATTCCACACCTCTATAAATTTCCGCCTATTTTACAGCTTCCTAGCGCTTTGCACAAACAAAAAGGGCTCCCCACCGGGGGAGCCCTTCGTTTGGCCGCAGCCTGCGCCTTAGACGCTGTAATACAGCTTGAATTCGACCGGGTGCGGGGCCATTTCCCACTTCTCGATCTCTTCCATCTTCAGCGCGATCAGCGCGTCGATCTGGTCGTCGGTGAACACATCGCCCTTCTTCAGGAACGCGCGGTCCTTGTCGAGCGCTTCGCATGCCTCGCGCAGCGAACGCGCTACGGTCGGAATATCTTTCAGCTCTTCGGGCGGCAGGTCGTAGAGGTTTTTGTCCATCGCCTCGCCGGGATGGATTTTATTCTCGATACCATCCAGCCCCGCCATCAGCAATGCCGAGAACGCGAGGTACGGGTTGGCGGTCGAATCCGGGAAGCGGGTCTCGATGCGCTTGGCCTTCGGGCTCGCCACATACGGAATGCGGATCGAGGCCGAGCGGTTGCGGCTCGAATACGCCAGCAGCACCGGTGCTTCGTAGCCGGGCACTAGGCGTTTGTAGCTGTTGGTGCTGGCGTTGGTGATCGCGTTCAGCGCCTTCGCGTGCTTGATAATGCCGCCAATGTAATAGAGGCAGGTTTCCGAGAGGTCGGCATAGCCATTGCCGGCGAACAGCGGCTTGCCGTCTTTCCAGATCGACTGGTGCACATGCATGCCCGAGCCGTTATCGCCCTGCACGGGTTTCGGCATGAAGGTCACCGTCTTGCCGTAGCCATGCGCCACGTTGTGGATCACGTATTTGTATTTCTGCACGTTGTCGGCGGTGTAGGTCAGCGTGCTGAAATCGAAGCCGAGTTCATGCTGGCTGGGCGCCACTTCATGGTGGTGCAGCACGGGGGTAAGGCCCACCTCGGTCAGCGTGGTGAGCATTTCACCGCGGATATCCTGCGCCGAATCCACCGGGGCGACGGGGAAATAGCCGCCTTTAATGCCCGGGCGGTGGCCCATATTGCCCTGCGGGTAGGCTTTGCCCGAGTTGCTCGGGTTTTCTTCCGACTCGATATGCACGAAGGAATCGAACATGCCCTGGTCGAAGCGCACATCGTCGAACATGAAGAATTCCAGCTCGGGGCCGAAATAGGCCGTGTCACCGATGCCGGTATATTTCAGGTAGGCCTCGGCGCGCTTGGCGGTGCTGCGCGGATCGCGCGTGTAGTTCTGGCCCGAGCTCGGCTCCACGATGTCGCAGAAAATCACCACGGTCGGTTGTGCGGTGAACGGGTCCATGAAGGCCGTGCTGGTATCGGGCATGAGGATCATGTCCGACTCGTTGATGGCTTTCCAGCCCGCGATCGAGCTGCCGTCGAACATGATGCCGTCTTCGAACGCGCTGGCATCGACCTTGTTCGCGATATAGGTGGTGTGCTGCCACTTGCCGCGCGGGTCGGTGAAGCGGAAGTCCACGAATTGGGCTTCGTTCTTTTTGATCATTTCGAGTACAGATGCAGCAGACATAAGCAGTCCCTTGAGGTTGGATTAAATAGCGTGCGACCCGCGCTCGCCGGTACGAATGCGTATCACATCCTCCACCGGAAGCACGAAGATTTTGCCGTCGCCGATGCGGCCCGTCTGGGCAGCGGCGACAATGGCTTCCACCGTGGCGTCGACCTGATCGTCGGCAACCACGATTTCGAGTTTCACTTTGGGCAGGAAATCGACCACGTATTCCGCGCCGTGATACAGCTCGGTATGGCCCTTCTGGCGGCCAAACCCGCGCGCCTCGACCACGGTGATGCCCTGCAGGCCGATTTCCTGCAGCGCTTCCTTCACGTCGTCGAGCTTGAAGGGTTTGATAATGGCTTCGATTTTCTTCATGGCCACGGTGGTAGTGGATTTCCTCTGCCCCCGCAACCCCCGAACGCTGCTTAAAATTTAAGCTTCGCTGCCCAGCGGGCGCTCCATCAGGCGCTCGATCGCGGCGTTGATCGCCATGCGCCCGGCGAGGATATCATCGACCGCAAACATGATGGGCATGGTGACCCCTAGCTTGCGCGCAAGGTTGGCGACCGATTCAGCGGTCGCGACGCCCTCGGTCAGGCGGCCACCGCCCAGCGCCTCGGGGTTCACCAGTTCCCAGCTCGTGCCCAGCGTTTCACCCAGCGCATAATTGCGCGATTGCGTGCTGGTGCAGGTGAGCAGCACATCGCCCATGCCGGAAAGCCCCATCAGCGTTTCATCAGCACCGCCTTTGGCGCGCGCAAGGCGCGTCATCTCGGCCAGCCCGCGGGTGATGAGCGACGCGCGCGCATTCTCGCCGAAGCCACGCCCCTCCACAATGCCGGCGGCGATGGCAAGCACGTTTTTCGTCGCGCCGCCGATCTGCGTGCCGATCGGATCGTTATTGGTGTAGAAGCGGAAATATTTCCCCCCCATCGCGTAGGGTGCAAGCTCGGCAAGGCCCGCATGATGCGTGGCAAGCACCGTGGCCGTGGGCAAGCCGCTCGCCGCTTCGCGCGCGAAATTCGGGCCCGAGAGAATGCCAAGCGGGTTATTGGGCATGATGGATTGCACCACCTCGCTCATCAGCATCAGCGAACCGCGCTCAATACCTTTGGTCGCCAGCACCACCGGCACATTCGCCGGGATAATATCCGACAGCATGATGCCCACCGTGCGAAGCGACTGCGCCGGAATGGTGATGACGAGCAGGTCACAGCGCGAAAGCGCATCGAGGTCGGCACCCACCGAAATCGCCGGATCGATAAAAATCTCCGGTAAATACTGTGCGTTTTCCCGCCGCTCGGTGATCGACTGGATCACCTGTTCGTTGCGCGTCCACAGCGTGGCGCGAGAACCTGCGCGATTGGCGAGCATGGCCAGCGCCGTGCCCCACGCCCCCGCGCCAATCACCCCCACATGCGGTTCAGAACCTAGCATCATGCCGCCTTGCTGATGCCGATGACGAATGCGGCCCCATCGAGTTCCTGCGTGAGCTGCTGCTCCGATTGCGCCGCCCCCTCGCCAATGCTCACCGCCAGCACCTGCTGCGCAATGTAATCGCGGTGGGTGGCAAGCGCGGCGGCGAAATCGCCCGGAATGTCGAGCGCCAGCGCGATGCGGTCAGCCACGTTCAGCCCGGCATCCTTGCGCGCCTGCTGGATCATGCGCACCAGATCACGCGCCCGCCCCTCGGCTTCAAGCTCGGGGGTGATGGCAAGGTCGAGCACCACCATCGCGTCGTTACTGGCAAGGCGCTGCGCGCCTTTGGTGACCAGCGGCTTGAGCTGCAGGGTGTATTCGCCCGCTTCCATCGCCTCGCCGCCAACAATAATCGCAGCACCATCGCGCCGCCAATCACCCGCTTTGGCGGCGACGCCCACGGCCTTCATCTTCGGCCCAAGGCGCTTGCCTGCCACTTTAAAATCGATGCTGAGCGTGAACTCCGCCACCCCTTCCAGCGAGTCGGCGAAGCGGATTTCTTTCACGTTGATCTCGTCTTCCATCAGCGCGGCGAAGGGCTTCAGGCGCTCGGCCCCGCTGCCATAGAGGGTGGCCGAAGCCAGCGGCTGGCGATTGCGGATATTCTCGGCCGAACGAATAGAGCCCATAGACGTGCACGCATCGCGCACACGATCCATGTCGGCGACCAGCGCTTCGGCACTGTCGATCGCGCTAACATCCGGGAAATCGGTGAGGTGCACGCTGCTGTCGGTGCCCACCAGCCCGCGATACACCATTTCGCTCGCGAATGGCAGCAACGGTGCGCTCGCGCGGCAAAGCAGCGTCAGCACGGTGTAGAGCGTGTCGTAGGCGGCCTGCTTATCGGCGCTCAGTTCATCGGCCCAGAAGCGCGCGCGCGAGCGGCGGATATACCAGTTGTTCAGCACATCGAAAACGCCGGTGATCGCGTCGCACGCGCCGGTGGTTTCATACGCATCCATGCTCGCCTGCACCGCCTGCACGGCGGCTTTCGCCTTCGCAAGGATATAGCGGTCGAGCAGGTTTTCCGACGTGGCAATTTCCTTCGCTTTCACGCCATCGGCATTGGCATAGAGCGTGAAGAAGTTATACGCGCTCCACAGCGGCTTGATGTTCAGGCGCACCACGTCGCGGATGAATTTGCCCTCGGGGTCGACCCCGATATCGGCGCCGCGCATCACCGGCGAGGCTAGCATCATCCAGCGCAAGGCATCGGCCCCAAAACTATCCATGACCTCTTTCGGGTCTTTGTAGTTCTTCAGGCGCTTGCTGTATTTCAGGCCGGTTTCTTCATCGAGCACCACGCCGTGGCAAATGCAGTTTTTGAACGGCGGCTTATCGAACAGCGCGGTGCTGAGCATGATGAGCGTGTTGAACCAGCCGCGCGTCTGCCCCACATATTCGGTAATGAAATCGGCGGGGAAATTTTCCTCGAACAGCTGTTTGTTCTCGAACGGATAATGCAGCTGTGCATACGGCATGCTGCCGGATTCAAACCAGCAATCGAACACGTCTTCCACGCGCGTATAAGTTTCACCGTCGCGCTCGAAGGTGATGGCGTCGATGAACGGGCGGTGAAGGTCTTCGACCTTTTTGCCGCTCCACGCTTCGATCTCGGCGATGGAGCCCGGCACCATCATTTTGCCGCTCGGTGCGCGCCAGATGGGAATGGGCGTGCCCCAGAAGCGGTTGCGCGAAATGCTCCAATCCGGTGCGGTGGCCAGCATATGGCCCATCTGCCCGTCTTTCACGTGGCCGGGAATCCAGTTGATCTGCTGGTTCAGCTCGACCGCGCGGTCGCGGAATTTGGTAACGGCCACATACCAGCTGCTCATCGCGCGGTAGATCACCGGCGTGTCGGTGCGCCAGCAATGCGGGTAGTTGTGCTTATACGGCTCGTCTTTCACCAGTTTGCCATGGGCCTTCAGCCAGCGCACGATGCGCATGTTGGCGAGCCCGTATTTCAGCACGTCTTTCACGTCGATATGCTGCGCGCGGTCTTCGTCGGCAATGTGGATATCGCCCGCATTCAGGCGCGTATCCGGCACCACGATCAGGCCCTGCAGTTTCAAATCCGGCAGGTCGTAAATCTCGCCAGTGAACTTGCCCTGCCCATCGACCGGCACCACCACTTCGATGCCGTTTTCTTTACAGATTTTCTGGTCGACCTCACCAAAGCCCGGGGCCATGTGGATCACGCCCGTGCCCTCGCCCTCGGTCACCGCCTCGCCACCATCAATCACGCGGAAGGCGTTTTTCGTTTCGGCGAAATAGGGGAAGAGTGGTTCGTAGGCGAGGCCAATTAAATCTTCTTTGGCAAAAGCTCCATCAATCAGCTTCAGCTTTTCGTCTTTTTTCTCGCCTGCAGCCGCTTGCGCAAAAGTAACCTGATATCCCTGCTTATCCAAGTCCGCCGCGAGTTTTGGCAAATAGGGTGTTGAAGCGATATACGTTTCTTTGACACCATCTTTCGTTCTAATATTGATATAGCCGTATTCCAGATTGCCAATGGCCAAAGCGAGGTTGCTCGGCAAGGTCCAAGGCGTGGTCGTCCATGCAACGATGTAGCAATTTTCTTCCGTTGAAAGTTCTTCCGGCTTGTCCTTCAGCTTAAACTTCACATACGCCGCTTTGTCTTCACGTTCGCGGGTGGCGTTGTCCATGCGGGTTTCGAAGTTGGAAAGCGGGGTTTCCGCCGCCCAGCTATAGGGCATTACGCGGAAGGCCTCGAACACGTAGTCTTTTTTATACAATTCGGAAAACGCCCAGATCACCGACTCCATGAAATCCTTGTCCATGGTTTTGTAGTCGTTTTTGAAGTCGACCCAGCGGCCCTGGCGGCCCACGTAATATTCCCAGTCCGACACATAACGCATCACGTTATTGCGGCAATAGTCGTTAAATTTGCCGATGCCGTATTCCATGATTGCGGCGCGACCGGTGATGTTCAGCTCTTTCTCGGCGCCCATCTCGGCGGGCAGGCCGTGGCAATCCCAGCCGAAGCGGCGCTCGACGCGCTTACCTTTCATGGTGTGGTAGCGCGCGATCGCGTCTTTCACATAGCCGGTAAGCAGGTGGCCGTAATGCGGCAGGCCGTTGGCGAAGGGCGGGCCGTCATAGAACACGTAATCATTGCCATTGCCGCCCGCGCGCTGGTCGATGCTTTGCTGGAACGTGCCGTTTTCTTTCCAGAAATGCAGCACCTCTTCTTCCAGCGCGGCGAAATCCGGGTTGGGGTTCACGGTCGGGTAATGGGCGGTGGTCATGGTTGTGCGTGTCCTAGTGCATAAAGAACACGGGTTCTAGCCAAGCCGCACCGAAAAATCCAGCGGTTGGTGGGAATGGCCGCGAATGGTTGCGCGGCGCGCAGGCCATGCATACCATAGCAGCATGATCGGGCTGCCCAGCAGCTCGGCCAGTGCGAGAATGAAACGAAGGGTCGTCATGCAACCCAAGGTTTATCATGATCGCGCATAAGTTGCAATAGCGGAAGGGTTTTCATGTACGACCAACGGCTTATCGACCGCCTCACCCAATACTGGAACAGCCTCTGCCGCGACGGTGCCTATCCGGAATTTGCCCAGTTCAATGCATCGGCCATCGAAGATATCTGGGGCCATTGCGTGTTGTTTACCGTAACGCCCGGCGGCGGCACCCGCGGCCCGGGTGTGAGCTTCTACCGCATCGGCGATAAACTCGCCGACCTTTACGGGCAGAACCTGGTCGGCGTCAGCATGCAGGCGGGACAGCGCCATTTCCAGGGCGCCAACATCGTGCGCCGCATTGGCGAGGTGATTGAAAAACCCAGCCCCGTGACCGACCTTGGGCAGTTCGTGTCCGAGCGCGGCAAGATCGTGAAGTTCCGCTCCTGCATGCTGCCCTTCACTAACCATGATGGCATGGTAACGCATGTGGTTGCCGGCCTGAGCTGGCGCGAGTTTTAATCGGGTGCGGGTTTCGGCATTCTGCTTTTAGCTTTCTTTGTCCCGGCGGCACCGCTATGCCCAATCCATTCCCTGAAACCTGAAACCTGAAACCCGCCATGGCCCATCACTCGACCGACCTGAACACCCTCCTCGTTTCCCTCGGGCGCGACCCTGTGCGCGACCAGGGCTCGGTGAACCCGCCCGTGCACCGCACCAGCACGGTGATCTTCCCGGACTACGCCACCTTCCATGCCTACGAGGAAGGCAAAAGTACCCATATCGGCTATGGCCGCAACGGCTCGCCGACCACGCAGGGGCTGGAACAGGCGCTCGCCACGCTCGAAGGCGCCGACCACGCGCTGCTCACCGCTTCGGGCCTTGCCGCCATCACCACCACCTTGCTGGCGCTGCTCGGTAGCGGCGACCATGTACTGGTGCCGGATTCGATCTACAGCTCGGCGCGCGCCTTCGTGAAAAACGAGCTGCCGCGCATGGGCATCGAGGTGGAATTCTACGACCCCACGATCGGCGCGGGCATTGCTGCGCGTATCAAGAAAAACACCCGCGTGGTCTATTGCGAAAGCCCCGGCTCGCTCACGTTTGAGATGCAGGATATTCCCGCCATCGCCGCGGCGGCGCACGCGCAGGGCGCGGTGGTGGTGGCCGACAACACCTGGGCCACACCGCTGCTGCAGCGCCCCTTCGCCATGGGGGTCGATGTATCGATCCATTCCTGCACCAAATACATCGCCGGGCATTCCGACCTCGTGATGGGCGCGATTCTTTGCAACGCGAAACATTACCCCGCCATTAAACGCACGCTGCGCAACCTTGGCGCGGTGAGCGGTGGCGACAATGCTTACCTCGCGCTGCGGGGCCTGCGCACCATCGCCGTGCGGCTGAAACAACACCAAGCCCACGCGCTGGAAGTGGCGAAATGGCTGCAAACCGTGCCCGAGGTGAAGCGGGTGCTCTACCCCGCTTTGCCGGAAGATCCCGGCCATGCCATCTGGCAGCGCGACATGACGGGGGCGACGGCACTGTTCGGCGTTGAAATCGAACGCACGAGCCACGACGCCCTCGCCGCCATGATGGATGGGCTGGAGCATTTTGGCATGGGCTACAGCTGGGGTGGGTTCGAGTCGCTCATCATCGCCTACAACCCGGCGAGCATGCGCAGCGCCACGCCGCAATGGGCCGAGGATCGCACCGTGCTGCGCCTGCATATCGGCCTCGAGTCGCCAACGGATTTGATCGCCGATCTGGATGCTGGCTTCGCGCGGCTGCGCAAGGCGCGCTAGCCGCGCAGCTTGCTCACCGCCCCGATCACCACAAAGGCGAACGCCGCCATCACCACCATGGTCGGCCCGGCGGGCGCATCGACCGCGAGGGCGGCGAACAACCCGCTTGCGCTACACAGCATGCCGATGACGCTGGCGAACAGCGCCATCTGCGCCGGGCTGCGCGCGAGGTAGCGGGCACTGGCGGCGGGCATAATCAGCAGCGCGGTAATTAGCAGCACGCCCACCAGCTTGATCGCCACCGCAATCACCGCCGCGAGCAGCAGCAGCAGCAGCAGATGCGTGCGCCGCGCGTTGATGCCCTCCACATGCGCCATGGCGGGATGGATGGTCACCATCAGCAACGCCCGCCAGCCAAAGCGCAGCAACACCCCGACCACGGTCGCCAGCGCTGCCAGCAGCCCAATATCGTGCCAGCTCAGGAAAAGAATGTCGCCGAACAGATAGGCGTTCATATCGACCCGCGTGCGCGACAGCGCGACCAGCAGCACGCCAAGCGCCAGCGTGCCATGCGCCAGAATCCCCAGCAGCGTATCGGTGTGGAAACGCGCGTCGCCCGCGCGTTTATAAAGCGCATACGCCACGCCGATAGCGACGAGGAAAATGGCGAGCATCATCGGCACCGCCGTAAAAATCAACGAAAACGCCACGCCCAGCAATGCGGCATGGGCAATCGTGTCGCCCAGATAGGCCATGTGCCGCCACACCACAAAACTGCCCAGCGGCCCCAGCATGCCCGCCAGCAGCAGCGCCCCCAAAAGCGCGCGCAGGGTCACTTCATCCATGGTTGCAGCCCTCGTGATGGTGGTGCTCGGCGGCGGGCTCGTGCAGGCCGTGCGTGTGGGTGTGGTGATGGTGGTACAGCGCCACCTGCCGCGCCAACTCCTCGCCGAACATGGCCTTGAATTGCGGGTCGGCACCCACGCGCGCGGGCGCACCCTCGCAGCAGATATGGCGGTTCAGGCAGATCACCCGTTTGGTGCTTGCCATCACCAGATGCAAATCATGGCTCACCATCAGCACCGCGAGGCCCTGCTCCTCGGCCAGCTTTTGCAGCAGGCGGTAGAACTCGCCCTGCCCGGCCACGTCCACCCCCTGCGTCGGCTCGTCGAGCACCAGCAATTGCGGGCGGCGCAGCAACGCGCGCAGCAGCAGCACACGCCGCAGCTCGCCGCCAGAAAGCGCGCTCAGCTCGGCCTCCATCACGGGCGTCACGTCCAGCCGCTTGGCGAGTTCGTCGCTGATCGGGCCGTACAGCCGCAGGAAGTCGCGCACGCGCAGCGGCATGCTCGGCTGGGGCCGGAAATGCTGCGGCACATAGCCGATACGCAGCCCCTCGGCCTGCGTGATCTCGCCGCGATCGGGCGTGCTCAGGCCGATGAGGCAGGAAAGCAGCGTGGTTTTGCCCGCGCCGTTGGGGCCTACGATGGTGACGACCTCGCGCGGGCGCACGCTGAGCGACACCTCGTGCAGCACTTCGCGACCGCCATAGAACTTGCACAGCCCGCTCGCCTGTAGTAGCGGCTCTGGCGATGATTCGGTTGCGAATAGTTCTTTCATGCCTATGGCTGATAGCGGGTTTTACCCCCCTTGGGCAAGAAGCGCGTGCGGAACGCACCGTTCCCATGGTGTTGGTCACCGCCGCCCCGCTGCAGCCCTATGTCGATGCACTGCTCGAAGGCGCGGGCCGCAGCCAGTTGCTCACCCGCCCGGGGCAGGACGCCCACACCGCCCTGCTCTCGCCCAGCCAGGCGCAGGCGCTGCTGGCCGCCGACATCATCATTGTGCCCGATGCGGCGATGAACAGCACCATCGCCATGCAGGTGCGCAAGGCCGCGGCTTCGGGCAAAACCGTCATCGCCCTGACCGACCTGCCGGGGGCCGACGCCATGCCCTACGACGATGCCCAGCCATGGCTGGGCGACGATGACCACAGGCCGGAAGAGCCCGCACCCGATGCCATGCGCGACCCGCATCTGTGGCTCGACCCGCTGCGCATGGCGGCGCTGGCCGAACCACTGGCGCAGGCGCTGGCGCAAAAACTGCCCGCCATCGCCGCCACGCTGCACAGCAACGCGCAGGCCCTGCGCGAGCATTTGCAACACGAGGTGCATCCCGAGATCGAGGCCATGCTGCGCAACCGGCAGGGTGCACGCACCTACACCAGCCGCACGTCGCTGCCCTTCATCACCGACCACGAGGCCTACCGCTATTTCTTTGCGCGCTACGGCATCGAAAACCCCGGCGCGCTGCTGGTGCGGCCCGAGGATTACCTCGGTGCGAATACCACCCGCGCGCAAATCAAACGCGCCGGTGAAATCACCCTGCGCTGCGTGATCGCCGAGCAGGAAACGCCGCGCGTGCGCACCATGGTAAGCCAGACGGGCGGGCGCTTTGTGCGCCTCAGCCCCGAGGTGATTCCCGGCCCGCAGGACGTGCCCGTGCTGCCATGGATCCGCAACGGCTACGACCGCTTATTGTATCAGGTGGCGAAAAATATCGGCGCGTGCCTATAGGAATAAATCGCGAATCCCGGCGAGGCGCGGCGATTCTTTCAGCTTTTCCCACACATCTTCATGGTCGCCGAACAGCGTCATGCCGAAGGCGATGGAAATCGACAGCACGAGGCTGAGCGAAAGCAGCACGCCGAGCAAATAATAAATGGGCGCCGCGATGGTGGGCACTTGTGTTAAGTAAAATCCGCCGAGATGGAACCCGACCGAGGCCAGCAGCAACAGCGCAAACAACGTGAATTTCTGGCGCGTGATGCCCACCAGCAGGCCAAGGCACAAAATGGCACCCAGCACGAAATAGCGCACGAACGGAAACACCCGCACATCGAGCATGAGCATGCCGCCCACCATCACCATCAGGCTGAAGACCAGCCCGAGTTGCACCAACCCCTCGCGCGGTAGCAGCGCGGCGGCAAACCCGCACGCCACCACCAGCGCCATGATCGGCAGGCTGGCAAACGGTGCCGCGAAGCCAAGGCTTAGCCCCGCGCTCGATGCGGCGGTCGGCTGCACGATCAGGAACGGCAGCGCGCCGAGGATAAAAATAGCGGCAGAAATAACGATAAACCGGCGCGACGACATAGCCCATCCTTTATTCTTTGGGGTGAATCTAGCGCCAGTGCGGCATGCGGGCCAGAAAAAACAGTGCTGCATCGGCGTGGGCTTTGCGCTAAGTTGCCGTACATGATCCGAATCCTTTCGCTTTTTCTTGTTTTTATGCTGCTGCTCCCCATGGCGGGCTCTGCCCAACCCGTGGCAACGACGAAAGACAACCTCACCATCATCGCCGAATCGAGCCTGATGCTGCCGCTGGCCGACCTCACCCGGCTTTACACCAAAACCACCGGCACCCCCCTCACCGTGCTGCGCAACGACGCGCGCGATCCCGCCGAACAGATTGAGCAAGGGTTTGAGGCGCATATCCTGCTTTCCGCCAACCCCACCCTTGTGCAGCGCCTGGCCCAGCGCGGGCTGATCGACGTGTTCGGCACGCAAAGCTTCGCACGCACACAACTGGCGCTGGTCGCGCCTTACCGGCTGAAACAGAAACTGGCACTTGCAAAACGCATTTCGTTTGCGGCCCTGCTGTTTTCGCAGCCTGATATGCCGATTTACGCCGCCGCCCCCTCCACTCCCGGCGGCCTGCGTGCGCAGGGCCTGCTGCAGGGCCGCGAATTCTCGCACGAGCTGGCCGCACGCATGGTGGTGAAAGAAAATCTGGGCGAAATCGTCGATGCCTTGCGCAAGGAAGATGCGCTTGCCCTTATCCTCGCCGCTAATGCCGTGACCGAGCCGGATGTGACGATCCTCTCGCTGGTACCTGAGAACATTTCCGAGCCCGTGCGCTACGACGCGGTGGTGCTGGCCAGCGAATCCATGGAGCAGGCGCGCGCATTTACCAAATTCCTCGCCAGCGCCCCCGCGCAGGCCATCCTCGCGCATTATGGGTTCCAACCGCCCGATACAGGCGATGAGAGCAACTAACTTCAGGTAAGTTCCGCCAGCGGCCAGCGCGCACGCGGCTCGGTATCCAAGCCATCGAACCGGCCCATGGCATAGCGCTCCGCCCCCGCCCAGGCGATCATCACCGCGTTGTCGGTACATAACGCGGGCGGGGCGACCACCAGCGGCAATCCTTCACGCTCGGCCATGCTGCGCAGCCGCGCGCCAATGGCCTGATTGGCTGCCACGCCGCCCGCCACCGCCATGGCCGTGACCGGTGCCAACGCGCGCACCGCCGCCAGCCCGCGCGCCACGCGGTCGTCCAGTACCGCCAGCACGGCCTGCTGGAATGAGGCGGCCACGTCATTGA
>JBIISI010000032.1:0-20509 GCA_044341105.1 Rickettsiales bacterium
TCCGGTGGTCCCGTGTGGAAGGGCCATCGCTCAACGGATAAAAGGTACGCCGGGGATAACAGGCTGATCTTGCCCAAGAGTCCATATCGACGGCAAGGTTTGGCACCTCGATGTCGGCTCATCACATCCTGGGGCTGGAGAAGGTCCCAAGGGTATGGCTGTTCGCCATTTAAAGTGGTACGTGAGCTGGGTTTAGAACGTCGTGAGACAGTTCGGTCCCTATCTGCCATGGGTGTAGGAAACTTGAGAGGATCTGACCTTAGTACGAGAGGACCGGGTTGGACGTACCTCTGGTGCACCAGTCGTTCTGCCAAGAGCGCAGCTGGGTAGCTATGTACGGAATGGATAAACGCTGAAAGCATCTAAGCGTGAAACCAGCCTTGAAACAAGGTTTCCCTATGAGAGCCGTGATAGACCATCACGTTGATAGGACGGGTGTGGAAGTGCCGCAAGGCATGCAGCTAACCGTTACTAATTGCTCCATTGGTTTTATTTAATTGCTTGATTGAAAGCATGATCGCTTCATGTACAGTGCAAAACAGGCCACGCGCCGTTTGCTGACATGAAACTGAGTTGGACTAACTTGATTCGTCATCAACGACGTTGTAGATACTTTTCATCCAAAAAGGCCGTTTCGACGGTCTGGTGATTATAGCGAGAGCTGAACCACACGTTCCCATCCCGAACACGACCGTGAAAACTCTCAGCGCTGATGGTACTTTGTCTTAAGGCATGGGAGAGTAAGTCGTCGCCAGACCTTCGAAACGGCCTTTTTGGTTTCACAGCCCTTTTATTCCCTAATCTTCGAATTTTATCCTTCTCGTGGTAAAGCCGCAAAAAATGCGCGCTTGGGCATTTTGCTGTATTTATGATAGTTTACCTGCAGCGGCTACACGTTGCGCCTAGAAAGGGCATTATGCAGGGCAATGAAAAAACATTGATCGTCATCACCGGTGGCACCATTGAATCCTCCTACAACCCGGAGGAGGCGACACCCTACCATGTGCCGCTAACGCATGCCCCGCAGGATTCCGTCATTCCTGCCGCCATGCAGATGCTCGGCCTTACGGAGCGCCGCTGCGATTATTACCCGCTTTGCATCAAGGATAGCAAAGAGACGTGGCTACCGGGCCATATGGAGGCTCTCATTCACCATATTGCCGATCAGGGCTACACGAAGCTCGTGATCGTGCAGGGGACGGATACGATGCCGGCCATGGCGCAGGCATTTGCCCATCGCCTCAATGACTGGGAGGGACGCGCCGGGCTTGATCGGTTGCG
This sequence comes from Rickettsiales bacterium, assembly GCA_044341105.1. Lineage (GTDB taxonomy): Bacteria > Pseudomonadota > Alphaproteobacteria > Rickettsiales > UBA3002 > QFOX01. Next base: position 1,282 of record JBIISI010000032.1, read on the forward strand.
GGTGGTCTTCACCGGTGCCATGACCCCGCTGCGCGATAAACACCAGCAATGGCGTGGACTGGATGCCCATGGCACGCCGGAGCTGGAGAATAAGAACTGCGATGGCTGGGGCAATTTACGGCTGGCCTATGAGGATGCACAAAACGCCAAGCCGGGCATCTACATTGAAATGGGGCAGGGCCCCTGGCCAGCGCATGAGGTGCGCAAGGACGTAACGCTGGATCGAAACAGGCCGAGCACGACGGTGCAGCAATCCAGTTTTGTTCACACCCCCGGTAAGCCGCAGGAAATTCACAGCGCGAGCCTTTGCCGCTAGCCGTGGATTCCAGCTGTTATTTTTTACGCCGTGCTTCCGCATGGGCCCGCGCTTTGGCGGCGATGGCCTCGTAATCTTTTTGCAGTGCCAGCAATTCGCGATCCTCGAGCTCCTCCAGATCCAGCAAACTGTTCTTGGCGCCCCGGGTCACGCGGATCAGCTCATCGAGCTTGATCTGCAGGGCGTGCGTATCGCGATTTTGCGCATTCTGGATCAGGAAGACCATCAGGAACGTTACGATCGTGGTGCCGGTATTGATGACCAGCTGCCATGTGTCGGAGAAACCGAAAATCGGGCCCATCACAGCCCAAGTAATGATGGTGCCGAGCGCCAATATAAAGGCGATCGGCCGCCCCGTGGCGTCGGCAATGACTTTGGCGAGGCGGGTGAAGAGGTGATTTTTCGGTGGGCGTGCGCTCATTGGGGCATCCGTGAATTGAAGGCATAAAAAAAGCCCGCGACATGGTCGCGGGCTTTTTCATTTGCGTGATTACTCGGTCGGAGCAACCACCGTACCGGCATCGGCCGGGGCGGCGGGGTCAACCGCCGGTGCCAGGCCCTCTGCCGGAACAGCGGGGGCCACTTCGGTGGGCAGGCCTGCGGCGGGCGCTTCACCTGCAACCGGGGCGAGCGGATCGGCGACAGCCGGTGCCGTGCCAGGCTGGATGATGGTGGTGGTGTCGCTGGTCGCGCCCACCGGGGCAGGGGCGGCATTAATCACTTCCGGGGTGCTGACCGGCGCGGGGGCGCTGGTGCTGTCGGCGGCTTTTTGTTTTTCCAGCGCGGCGGCTTCGGCAGCGGCTTTGGCTTCTGCCTTTGCTTTGATGGCGGCTTCGCGTTTGGCTTCGGCACGGGCGGCCGCTTTGCGCGCGGCTTCGCGCTTGGCAGCGCCTTCGGCTTTAATGGCCGAGAGTTCTTGCTGCGTCAGCGGGGTGCTCGGGGCACCGAAGGGCGAGGCAGCGGTTTGGGCCATGGCCGCGCTAGAAAGCGTGGTTGCGGCAAGCAGGGCGAGGGTGAGGCGACGCATAGAAACTCCAATGATGAAGAAAACGAATGGTTCCACCATACGTATGCCTGCGTTGGCGTCAATGGGATGATGGAGCTAAAATGATTTAAACGCGCCTGCCATCCCCAATCGATATGTTGGCGTCGCATAAAAGCGTCAGTAGGATTGGCGGGGGCGCAGGGTTTAGTAGTGGTAAGGGGCGTCGGCGCTGCAGGCGCTGCTTCCATACACGGTGCGCAGCGCAAGCTGCTGAATGGTCGGCGGCCATTCAATGCCGTCGGCCGTCATCAATCCTTCACTGCCCTGGAAGCGCTGGATGGTCTGTCGCACAGCCGGGCCATACACACCGTTGCTCGCGCCGCCATACCCCAGGCGATTCAGTTTGCTTTGGGCAATACGCGTGTTCAGGTTTGAGTAGGGGGCGAGGTAGACATCGGCGCGCTTGGGGAACGGGGCGCAGCCATGCATGGTCTGGGCACCAGCGCTGCCGCTGAAGCTGTCGGCGCCGGCATTGGGGTTAAAGCCCTCGGCGTGTGCCAGGTGAGAAGTCGCCAGCAGGACAATGATTAATTTTGAAAAAATACGCATGCTTCACCTAATACATCAACTGAGAAAAAATCTATCTTATTGGGTGATATCTAAAGATTCTCTTAAAAGATGCTAGCGCTGTGTGGCCAGATCGCCGCGCCCGGCTTCGGTGGTGAGGGATTCGGTGTGGCTCGCGCTGTGGCCGCCGCGGCTGAGGATATCCTGAATGTTGTCCCCATGGGTTTTGCCGGTACGTTCAGCCCAGTTTGTGCTGCGCGCATGGGCTTCGGCGACAGCCTGCTCGGGCGCGATATGGTGTTCCGGTGCCCGCACCGGCCCCCGTTCGGCCAGATGGCTGGCATGGCGGGCCGAATGGGCTTCGGTGTTGGCTTTCCCTACGGCATTAATGCCGGAGAAAATGCCGGTGGAAATGGTGCCGAGCGTGGCGGTCGCGAGCGAGGCGATGAGCGAGAAATGCACTGGATTCCCAGGGATGGGCAGCAGGGCGGCGACAAAATAGAGGCTGGAGAAAATGCCCATCATCATGGCACCGGATTTGGCACCATTGAAGAATCCGCCCATGAAGGAGCCGGTCAGGTTGGGTTTGCTGGCAGGGTTTTCCATGCCCCCATTATAACAAAGGCGCGGGGGCTGAATGTGACAGTTTGGTGAATTTAGTCCTAGCTCTGGGGCTAGTTCTAGTTCTAGTTTTCTCTAGCCCTAACCTCTATAGCCCTAGCCCTCCCATCCATGCCCGCCATCGCAAAAAAACCAAGCCCTGCCGCCATTGCAGCCATGTTCGACGCGTTTGAGCATTTTGAGCCAGAGCCGAAAACCGAGCTGGACGCCCCCAACCCGTTTTGCCTGTTGGTGGCGATTGTGCTGTCGGCGCAGGCGACCGATATGGGGGTGAACAAGGCGACCAAGGCATTGTTCGCCAAGGTTAAAACCCCGGAAGCCATGCTCGCGCTCGGTGAGGATGGGCTGAAGGCGCATATCAAAACCATCGGCCTGTTCAATGCCAAGGCAAAAAATGTCATGGCGCTCTGTGCCCGGCTGATCGCGGAATATGGCGGGCAGGTGCCCACCACGCGCGAAGCGCTGGAGACCCTGCCCGGCGTGGGCCGAAAAACGGCGAATGTCTGGCTCAATTGCGTGCTCGGCCTGCCGACCATGGCGGTCGATACGCATGTGTTCCGGGTGGCCAACCGGCTGGGCCTATGCGCCACGAAAACGCCGCTTGCCACCGAGCTGGCGCTGGAGAAAGTGATCCCCGCGCGCTACATGCAGCACGCCCACCATTGGCTGATTTTGCATGGACGCTATGTGTGCAAGGCGCGCAAACCCGAATGCTACCGCTGCATTGTGCGTGAATGGTGCGGGTTTAAAGCCAAGGTGGATTAGCGGCGGTTAGTACGGGTATGCGCGTTCATGCGGCGCACCGCGCAGGGCCAGTCGGCGGCTGTAATTGATCATATTGCCGCCACTATGGCGACGTTCGATCATGGCGTCGAGGCATTGGGCGATATGGCCTTCCTGCTGATCGGCCCAGCTTTCATGGCCGTAAGCGCGCAGGATGCTGCAATAGACGGAAACCACATTTTCCTCGCCGAACGTATGGCGGTGCGGCAGCGTTGCGCTGGGATTGCCCTCCAGTAATTCCCAATTACGCACCGTGCGATCGCAAATGGGCTGGGACAGGTAGGCGCTGATTTCCCGGGCCATGCGCCGTTCGGAAAAATGCAGGGCGCGGCGGATATAGCGGAAAATACGGTGAATATCCTTGTTGGCAGCGGCTTTCGCTAGCAGGGCATCCGGCGAGGGTTTTTGATGGCCTTGCAGGTTGGCAAATGTCAGCGAGGAGTGGGTGGGGGGAAGTAATCTGTCGACACCGGAAACGATTGTCGAAGGAATCGCGCGCGTCGCCGCACACCATTGGTGGATCGTGCCTGCGGCAAGAGCTTCGCCGGTGCGGCTGGTGATGCCTTCTTCATACAGCCGCTTGCTGAATTGCGGAACGCTCAATCCGTGATGCTGGAGGCGGTGCTGCAATAGAATGCTTGATTCGGTGACATGCCGTGCATGTAACAGCGCTTCTTCGTATTGGTTCTCGAAATTGGGCGGAAGGACATCGGCCAGTAGATCCTCAAGCGCGAGGAAGGTGGTGAACGCCGGAATGAAACGCCCTGCTTTCATCGCTTCGACAATGGCGGGATGGTAGGGCAGGTCTTCGCGATCGGGAATTTCTGCGGCGGCGATGAGTTGGCCGATATGCGCCGTATCCTCTAGGTTCGCGCGCGTTAGCGCTTCCGTCAGCATGGTGCCGAAGCGGATGCAGGATGGGTGCGGAGGAGGTTTGACAGCCATTTCGCCATCGTGCCCAAAGCAAATATGGTTGTGCGTGAAGATTCGGTGACAAAAAAAGCCGCCCGGTGAGGGGCGGCTTTTCGTTTGGTTGGTGGCGGGCGGTTAGGCCGCTTTTTTCTGCGACTGGCCTTGCGCCTTGGCGTCGGCAGCGTTGCGGATGTTGCCGCTGATCTGGCCGCCGCGCTGGATCTCGATTTCGCCGTAGGTCACGTTGCCGCGCACCCGGCCCGAGCTATGCACCGTCAGGCGGCCACGCACGATCAAATCGCCTTCGAACATGCCGGAGATTTCGGCATCCTCAACTTCGGCAGTGCCTTTGAGCGAACCGGTTTCCGCCAGCTCTACCGTGTGCACGTCGCGCATGGTGGCGTCGACCGAGCCTTCGATGATGACGCGGTCGCAGCTCGTGACTTCGCCCTTCATTTGGATGTCGGGGCCGACCGTGAGCACGCGCTTGGCCGCCGGGCGGGTGACGGGGGCTGCGGGCATGCGATCGGGCGCGACACTGAGCGGCGCGCTGGCAACGGGCGCAGGCGCGGCGGCCAGTGGGCTTGGTGCGCCAACGGGCGCAGGGGCTGCGGTGGCGCGGCTGGCGGCTGCCATGGCCGCCTGCGGGGCGACGGGGCGGAAGGCCGGTTGGCTGGGAACGTTCGGCGCGCTCGGTGCCAGTGGCGCAGCTGCTACCGGTGCTGCCGGTGCGCTCGGCGCGGGGGCGGCGCTGGCCGGCGCGCTGGTATTCGCGCCGGTGTTGATGCTGTCATTGTCAACGCCGTCGATATCGTCGGCGCCTTCGTCTTTGCGGCGGAACATAGAGGTCTCCTTGGGTGTTTGCGTCATAAGGGTCGCTTTCGCGTTGCGCCGGAAGGCGTGGCTTCACAATGACAAAACGATAATCAAACGCGCTGCCCGCTACCAGCGAAAAATGACCCGTGCCATGGTTTTTTTCGTGGCTGGCCTAGACCGCACCCTCGGGCGCTGATACAGAGGCGGCATGGCTGTTTATACGCATGTATCGAACGAGGCGATCGCCGCGCTGCTTGCGGAGCACTATGCGCTGGGCGAGCTGCAATTCGCGCTGGGCATTGCGCAGGGGGTGTCGAACTCGAATTACCTGCTGGCGACCGCCCACGCGGATGGCCGCGAGCGCAAGATGATCCTGACCCTGTTCGAGGAAAATACCCGCGCGGAAGACCTGCCGTTTTTTGTGGCGTTGATGGCGCATGTGGCGGCGCACGGCGTGGCCTGCCCCGCGCCGGTACTGCGCCGCGACGGGGCCATCCTCAGTGAAATCGGTGGCCGCCCGGCGGTGATCGTGAGTTTCCTGCCCGGCAAAAGCCGCAGCGTGTTGCGCAACGAGCATGCGGCCGAGGCGGGGCGCGCGCTCGCGCAATTGCACCACGCCACGGCAGATTTTGCGCCCACCCGCGCCAATGCGCTTTCGCTGGCGGGCTGGCAGGCCATGGCCGCGCAGATTGCGCCGGGGTTGGATAGCATCCAACCCGGCCTGCGCGCGCTGGTGGAGGCAGAGCTTGCCACGCTGGCGCAGGCATGGCCCGCCATGGCGGCATTGCCGCGCGGCGCGGTGCATGCCGATTTCTTCCCCGACAACGTGTTTTTCGACGGCGAGCGCGTGAGTGGCGTGATTGATTTTTATTACGCCTGCACCGATGCCTATGCCTACGACCTCGCCATCACGCTGAATGCGTGGTGTTTCGACGGGCGCGAATGCAACCTGACCAAAGCGCGCGCGCTGATGCGCGCTTACGAGGCAGTGCGCCCATTAAGCGATGCCGAGAAAACGGCATTCACGATGCTGCTGCGCGGCGCGGCCATGCGGTTTTTGCTCACCCGCGCGCGTGATTGGTTAACGGTCGATAAAAGCGCCATCGTCACCCACAAAGACCCGCTGGAATATGTGGCGAAGCTGCGTTTTCATCAGGCATCGGCGGAGATATTCGGGTGAAGCAGGTGACGATTTATACTGACGGTGCGTGCAGCGGCAACCCCGGCCCCGGTGGCTGGGGCGCGCTGCTGATTTATGGCAATCAGGAGCGCGAACTGAGTGGTGGCGAGGCGGAGACGACGAATAACCGCATGGAAATGATGGCGGTGCTTAAGGCGCTGAAAACGCTGAAAGAACCGTGCGCGGTCGCGATCTACACCGACAGCCAGTATGTGCTGAAGGGCATGACCGAATGGGTGGAGGGCTGGCAGCGGCGCGGCTGGAAAAACGCCGAGAAGAAGCCGGTAAAAAATATCGATCTCTGGCTGGAGCTGATCGCGGCGGCGAAGCCGCACCGCCTTGATTGGCACTGGGTGAAGGGCCATAGCGGCAACGTGCATAACGAGCGGGTCGACGCGCTCGCCGTGGCGGCGATTCGGCGCTAGAGGGTTTTTCCGGGCTGGGTGAAAACCTGCACTTTGCCGGGCGTGGTCGGCACGCAGTTTAACTCTGCAATGACGTTGCACAAATCCGAAAGCCGCACTTCCTGCACGCCTTTGGGCAGGGTGCGCGCAATCACCTGCGCCGCGTCTTTCAGGGGGATGTGATAATCCATCGCAAGTTTTTCCGAGGCTTTTTCGCTATTGTACAGCACCGTATCCTCGACCGCCACGCTGCTGCGCATGATCGGGGTGGTATAGGGCAGGGTGCGCTGGGGGGTCACGGTCGGTTTCAATTCAGGATTGGTGATGTTCGCGGCATTCTGGGTTAGCACCGTTAAACGGGCTGCTGTCAGCAATTGCTGCGCCCGCTCCACCGTGCCGCCAAGCCCGATGGATTCGACCATGTCGAGATAGCCGTTATTATCGTCGTCGGCATAATTCACCAGCGCATGGGCCACTTTCACGGCGCGCCGTTTGGTGGCGCCCTGCAGGGCCGAGTCGGGATGGAGCTGGAAGTCCAGCTCCATCATCACGACGCCCTCGTCGGTGGCGAGTTGCTCGGGGGCATCCTGCACGGGTTTCAACTTCGGTTGTCCGGGGAAGGAAGAAGGTTTTTGTGTCTTGCTCATCCCTCGTGTATAGCAGGCGAATATGACCATTTGATGACATTCACGAAAATAAATGAGGTTCGCATGAAACGCCTGGTTCTCCTGTCTGTTGCCGCCACCCTGATGGCCGCCCCGGCCTTCGCCGCGCGTGTTACCAACCTCGACGAGGTGGCCCACACCGTCACCTTCAGCCATGCCGGCACGGTACGCGAAGAAGTGGTGGAGCCCGATGCCACGGTGTATTTTCCGCGGCTGGACGGCATGGTATCGCTGAAGGGCGGCAAGCCCGCCAGCAGTACCTTAAACAGCAGCAGCGGTTTGCTAAACGGCATCGTGGGGGCCGCGCGCACGGCGGATATTCCCGCCGGGCCGAGCGATGATTTTGTCATCTGGAAGGGCGGCGAGCTACGCCTGCAGCGCCGCGTAAAAGGCATGATGGGCGGCAATTAAGGGGAGTGAATCGTGGGTGGTGACATTACACGACTCACTATCCACCACCCACGACTCACTAATCTTTTAGTGCTGCCTGCGCGGCGGCCAGCCGCGCGATCGGCACGCGGTAAGGCGAGCAGCTCACGTAATTCAGCCCGGCTTTCTGGCAGAAATGAATGCTTGCCGGGTCGCCGCCATGCTCGCCGCAAATGCCGAGCTTGATGTCGGCGCGGGTCGATTTGCCGCGTTCGGCGGCCAGTTCGATTAGCTCGCCCACGCCCGACTGGTCGAGGGTGACGAACGGGTCGGATTCGATCACGCCTTTGCGTTTGTAATCCTCGATGAAGCTCGCCGCATCGTCGCGCGAGATACCGAGCGTGGTCTGCGTGAGGTCGTTCGTGCCGAAGCTGAAGAATTGCGCCAGCTCCGCGATCTCACCGGCGCGCAGCGCGGCGCGCGGAAGCTCGATCATGGTGCCCACCATGTAGGGCACGGTGCAGGCGGTTTCGTTCGCCTGCGTGTCGATCACGTCTTTCAGCATCTGCAGTTCTTTGCGCGTCATCACCAGCGGCACCATGATCTCGGGCAACACGGTGATGCCTGCGGCGGCGACCGTTTTCGCCGCTTCGAAAATGGCGCGGGCCTGCATCGCATAGATTTCGGGGTAGGTGATGCCAAGGCGGCAGCCGCGGTGGCCGAGCATGGGGTTGGCCTCGTGCAGCGCGGCGGCGCGGTGCTTCACCGCGTCGAGCGGCACGCCGGCAGCGTCGGCCACTTCCTGCATTTCGTTTTCGTTGTGCGGCAGGAATTCATGCAGCGGCGGATCGAGCAGGCGGATGGTGACGGGCAGCCCGTCCATCGCGCGGAAGATTCCTTCGAAATCGCTGCGCTGCATGGGCAGCAATTTGGCGAGCGCCGCCTCGCGCGATTTTTTGTTATCGGCGATAATCATCTCGCGCACGGCGGTGATGCGGTCGGCCTCGAAGAACATATGTTCCGTGCGGCACAGGCCGATGCCTTCGGCCCCGAAGCTGCGCGCGGTTTTTGCGTCGTTCGGCGTGTCGGCGTTGGTGCGCACCTTCAGTGTGCGCACGGCATCGGCCCAGCCCATGATGATAGCGAAATCGCCGGAGAGGTCGGGCTGCACGGTGGGCACTTCGCCCAGCATCACTTCGCCGCTCGAGCCGTTCAGCGTGATGATCTCGCCCTCGCGGATGGTGAGGCCGCCGGCCACGAATTCCTTGCGCGCATAGTTGATGCGCACGTCGCCCGCGCCGCTCACGCAGCACTTGCCCATGCCGCGCGCGACGACCGCCGCGTGGCTCGTCATGCCGCCGCGGGCGGTGAGGATGCCCTGCGCGGCATGCATGCCGTGAATGTCTTCCGGGCTGGTTTCGATGCGCACGAGGATGGCTTTCTCGTTGCGCGCCTTGGCCGATTCGGCATCTTCGGCGGTGAACACCACCTTGCCCGAGGCCGCGCCCGGCGAGGCGGGCAGGCCCTTGGCGATGACCTGGCGCTTGGCTTTGGGATCGAGCGTGGGGTGCAGCAACTGGTCGAGCGCCAGCGGGTCGATGCGGGCGAGCGCTTCTTCACGCGTGATGAGTTTTTCTTCCACCATGTCGACGGCGATTTTCAGGCTGGCTTTCGCGGTGCGTTTGCCGTTGCGGGTTTGCAGCATCCACAACTTGCGGTTTTCCACCGTGAATTCGATGTCCTGCATGTCGCGGTAATGGGCTTCGAGCTTCTGGTAGATGGCGACGAGATCGGCGAACACGTCGGGCATGACTTCTTCCATGCTCGGCAGGTCGCCGCCTTCTTCCTTGCCCTTAATGGTGAGCGGCTGCGGCGTGCGGATGCCGGCGACCACGTCTTCGCCCTGCGCGTTCACTAGGAACTCGCCGTAGAACAGCTTCGCGCCGGTGCTGGGGTTGCGGGTGAAGGCAACGCCCGTGGCGCAATCGTTGCCCATGTTGCCGAACACCATGGATTGCACGTTTACCGCCGTGCCCCAATCGGCGGGAATGTCGTGCAGGTTGCGGTAGGTGCAGGCGCGCGGGTTCATCCAGCTGTCGAACACGGCGCGGATGGCGCCCCACAGCTGCTCGTGCACGTCCTGCGGGAAGGGCGCGCGGCGCACCTGCTGCACTTTTTCTTTGTATTGCGCGACCAGCTCTTTCAAATCCTCGGCGGTCAGGTCGGTGTCGAGCGCCACTTCGCGCTCGTTTTTCATGAGGTCGAGCAAATCTTCGAAATGGTCGTGATGCACGTCGAGCACCACGTCGGAATACATCTGGATGAAGCGGCGGTAGCTGTCGTAGGCGAAACGCGCATTGCCGGTTTTTGCGCTAAGGCCTTCGACCGTGGCGTCGTTCAGGCCGAGATTCAGGATCGTATCCATCATGCCCGGCATGGAGGCGCGCGCGCCCGAGCGCACGGACACCAGCAGCGGGTCGCTCGCATCGCCGAAGCGGCGGCCCACCGCGCGCTCGATCTCTTTCACGCCCGCATCGACCTGCTCGGCCAGTGCGTCGGGGAAGTTTTTCTGCGCGTCGTAATAGGCAACGCACACATCGGTGGTGATGGTGAAGCCCGGCGGCACCGGCAGGCCGAGCTGGCACATATCGGCGAGGTTGGCCCCTTTGCCACCCAGCTGGTTTTTCATCTTCGCCGAACCCTCGGCGCTGCCATCGCCAAAGCTATAGACCAGCTTGTCGGCGGTGGCGGTTTTCATGGCGGTGGCGGTTTTCATAAACTTCTCCGTTGGCGTCATTGCGAGGAGCGAAGCGACGCGGCAATCCAGAAGCCTGCGGGGCTCTCAAGGCTGGATTGCTTCACACTTTGTTCGCAATGACGGTTCAAATTTTTTATCCTTCGATCTTGCTGAAATCGGCGATGGTTTGGGTGCATTCGCGCACGCCGGCAAGCAGGCTCAGGCGAGCATCGCGATGGCCTTCTTCGGTGACGAGCACGTCGTCGAAGAACTGGTTGATGGGCGCGGCAAGGCCCGCCAGCGCATCAAGCGATACGACATTTTGCTGCAGCGCGGCGAGCAATTGCTGTTCGGTCGGTTTGGCGAAGGCGGCGTTTTTGGCTGCGGCGAAACCATAGGTGGTTTTAGCTTTTTTCTCTTCCGCCGCCAGAATGCTGAGGGCGCGCTTAATGGCGGCCAGTGCGCTTTGCTGCTGGGCGGTGAAGTCGCTCAGCGCGCGGGCATTGGCCACGATGGCGAGCGGGTTGAATGAACCGTCGCTGACCGCGAAGCTGGCTTCGATAATGTCGTGGCGCACGCCATCGTCGCGCAGCATGGTTTTCAGGCGGTCGCGGAAGAAATCGGTGACGTCGGCGCTCACGAAGCTGGCGAGGTCGAGGTTCCATCCCTGCGCCAGTAAAATGCGCAGGCAGCCAAGCGCAGCACGGCGCAGGGCGAGGGGGTCTTTGCTGCCGGTGGGTTTTTCACCCGCGGCGAACAGGCTGATGATGGAGTCGAGCTTGTCGGCCAGCGCGATGATGGCGGCGAGGTCGCTGGCGGGCAGGGAATCGCTCGCGCCTTGCGGTTTGTAATGGTCGCGGATCGCGTCGGCCACTTCGGCGGTTTCGCCCTGCGCCAGCGCGTAATAGCGCCCCATGATGCCCTGCAGTTCCGGGAACTCGCCGACCATGCCCGAGGTGAGGTCGGCTTTGGCCAGTTGTGCGGCGCGTTGCAGCGCGGTGGTGTTGCGGTAGCCCACGGCGGCAGCAATCTGCACCGCCAGCTGTTCGATGCGCGCGACTTTCTCGTGCATCATGCCGACACGCGCGTGGAACACCACGTCGGCCAGTTTGCTGCCCCAGTCGGCGAGGCTGGTTTTTTTGTCCTGCTCCCAATAGAACGCGCCGTCGCTGAGGCGCGCGCGCACCACGCGGGCGTTGCCGTCCATGATGCGGGCACCGCCATCATCGGGCGTAATGTTCGCTACGGTGATGAACTGGCTGGCGAGCGTGCCATCGCTTTTGGTGAGGGCGAAATAGCGCTGGTGGGTTTTCATTTCCGAGATCAGCACCTCGGGTGGCAGCTCGAGGAAATGGGTGTCGAAGCTGCCGAGCAGCGGCACCGGCCACTCGACCAGCCCGGTCACTTCGTTCAGCAGCGCGTCGTCATCGACCAGCGCGAGCGACTGTTTTGCTGCGATGGCGGCCACTCCCTCGGCGATGCGGGCTTTGCGCGCCGCGAAATCGACCATCACATGGGCGGCGAGCAGGGTTGCTTCATAGGCCTCCGCATGGGGGATCGTGATGTCGCCCGCGCTGAGGAAGCGGTGGCCGCCGGTGATGTTGCCAGCGGTGAGGTGGCCGAACTGCACGGGAATGACGGTGCTGTCGAGCAGCGCCACAATGCGGTGCAGCGGGCGCACCCACTGCATGCTGCGCGCGCCCCATTTCATGCTTTTCGGCCAGACGAATGCGTTGAGGGCGCTTTCAAAAATTTCTTTGGCCACGAGGGCGACCGGCTGGCCCTTTTTCTCGAGGGTGGCGAAATAATAGCCGTCGCGCTGTTCGCATTGCTCAGGCGCAAGGCCCACCGCTTTCAGGAAGCCCGCCATGGCCTGCTCCGGCGCACCGATTTTGGGGCCTTTGCGCTCTTCGCGCACATCCGGCGTGACTTCCGGCAGGCCGAACAGCTGAATGGCGAGGTGGCGCGGCGATACGAAGCTTTTAACCTCGCTGGCGCGCAATCCGGCTTTGTCGAGGCCGGCGGTGACGAGGCGCGCCAGTTGCTCGGCGCCGCTGCGCTGCATGCGCGAGGGGATTTCTTCGGAAAAAAGTTCAAGAAGCAGGGTAGCCATTTAGCGCGCGGCCTTCACCAGTTCGGGTTGCACATGTTTGCCGCCGGTCGATTTGCGGTCGATGGTGGCGATGCGGTTTTGCGCATCGACCAGCACCACGCGCGGCTCGTGGGCGCGGGCTTCGGCGGCCTCCATCTGCGCATAGGCGCAGATGATGAGCAGGTCGCCCGGCTTCACCAGATGGGCCGCCGCGCCGTTGATGGTCACTTCGCCGCTGCCGCGCGTGGCGCTGGCAATGGCATAGGTGGTCAGGCGGTGGCCGTTGTTGATGTCCAGCACGTCGACCTGCTCGTGCACCAGAATACCCGCCGCTTCCAGCAGGTCGGGGTCGACGGTGATCGAGCCGTTATAGTCGAGATCCGCTCCGGTGCAGCGCACGCGGTGGATTTTGCCTTTCATCATGGTGAGGATCATGGGGTGACTCCTTCTTTTTTCACCGCCGGGGCGATGGCTTTTGCCGCGTCGTTGCGGGGTTTTTCCGCGGGGTCGGCGGCCACTGCCTTCGCCGCTTTCGCGACCGCATCTTCGGCCGGAACTTCCGTCGCGGTGGCGAGCGGTTCTTTCGGCGCGCATTTCTCCTGTTCCGCAGAAGTAATGCGCGCGGCGGCGGTTTCAATGGTTTTGCGGTCTTTGCGAATCAGCGCCGAAACGGTGCGGCTGGTCGTGTAGCTGAGGATGCTGCCCATGTCGCGCCCGGTGGTGGGCTTGATATTGACCTGTTTCTTCGCGTCTTTCGCGTCGGGCATGACGAACGCGTCGTCGGGCACGGTGGCCATGTCGCCCTTGGCCTTGGCCACGCGGTACAGCTCCGATAATTGCAGGTCGCTGTAATGTTCGGAGAGGAATTTCGCCGTTTCGCGGTTGATGGCGGTGGCGTTTATACGCGCCGCCACATCGTCGATGATGGCGCGGCGGATTTCTTTTTCGCCGCAGGCACTGCCGGTCTCGGGCGCGATGATGTCATTCGCCTCGAGCGACACGGCGACCGAGCTGCGGGTTAGCTTGGGGTAGGGCGTGAAGAAATGCTCGGCAATGTCGTAGCCCATGCTCAGGCGCTGGTCTTCGGTGAAATAGACATGCTTGGCGACCGTGGGCGCTTGCGGCGTGGTGAGTTTGTTCACGGCGATGGCGGCGGCGTCTTCCTGCAGTTTCTTCGGCAGGCATTGCTCGCTGTTGAGCTGCGCGAGCCCCCCGGCGAGGCAATAGGCCGGTTTGTAGAGATACTCGCGGCGGTCTTCCTCGCCCATCACGCAGGCGGCGAGCAGCGCGGTGGAAGCAACGAGCAGGCTGAGGGCCGGACGGTTCACTTACGCGGCCTCCGCCGTTTGGCTTTTGACCCATGCTTCGCAGCAGGCTTTGGCGAGTGCGCGCACGCGGCCAATATAGCTCGCGCGCTCGGTCACGCCGATGACGCCGCGCGCATCGAGCAGGTTGAAGCGGTGCGAGGCTTTGATGCACTGGTCGTAGGCGGGCAGGGCGAGCGCCGCGCTGCGACCGTTGCTAAAAGCGAGCAGGCGCTGGCATTCGGCTTCGGCCTCGGCGAACTGCTTGAACAGTTGCTCGGTATCGGCGGCCTCAAGGTTATAGGCCGAGAATTCCACTTCGTTCTGCTTGAACACGTCGCCGTAGGTGAATTGCACTTCGCCGTCTTTGGCATCGTTCCATTTCAGGTCGTAGACGTTTTCCACGCCCTGAATATACATGGCGAGGCGCTCCAGCCCATAGGTCAGCTCGCCGGAGATGGGGTTGCATTCAATGCCGCCGACCTGCTGGAAATAGGTGAACTGGGTGACTTCCATGCCGTCGCACCAGACTTCCCAGCCAAGGCCCCATGCGCCCAGCGTCGGCGATTCCCAATCATCCTCCACGAAGCGGATATCATGCTTGCGCGGGTCGATGCCCAGCTCCACCAGCGAATCGAGATAGAGCTGCTGCAGGTTGTCGGGGCTGGGTTTTAAGATCACCTGAAACTGGTAGTAATGCTGCAGGCGGTTGGGGTTTTCGCCGTAGCGCCCGTCTTTCGGGCGGCGCGAGGGCTGCACATAGGCGCAGTTCCACGGGCGCGGGCCCAGCGTGCGCAGGGTGGTGGCGGGATGGAAGGTGCCGGCACCCACTTCCATGTCGTAGGGTTGCAGGATCACGCAGCCCTGGCGCGCCCAGTAGTTCTGCAGGGTAAGGATAATATCTTGGAACGATTTCATGCGCGCGTGTGTAGCGCGCGGGCCACGGTGAAGCAAGGGGCTTGTGTGTTTTCTGCCGCCGGTGGGGGTATCGCTAGGTGGGGGTAGAATCGGCTGGTATTGTCGCCGCAGTTCTCGTACACTATCTTTTTATCCAGAGGGATGCTGCATGCGCTTGAAATATATGATGGTACTTCCAATCATGCTGGCCGCGCCCGTGGCCATGGCCAAGAAGGATCCGGTCGAGCTGACCAACGCGTATATTCAGGCCTCCGCCACCCACAATTTATTCGAGCAGGAGCTCAACACGCTGGCGCTGTCGAAAGCCAGCAATGGCGAAGTGCTCGCCATCGCGCAGGAGCTGGTTGACCAGCACCGCCTGTGTAATACCGAACTGACCTGGGCGCTTAGCTGGTCGAAGATCGACGCGGCGGTGATGAACGTGCGGATGACTGCTTACCAGCAGAAGAAGCTGAGCGAGCTGCGTGTGAAATCCGGCCGCGCATTCGATAGCGCCTACCTCGATATTCAGGCCAATGAGTATGACGAAGTGCTGCCCGCCTACGAGGACTATATCGACGATGGCGAGGAAAAATTCGTGGTCGATCACGCCAAGAAATTCTACCCGGTTCTAAAAGAACAGGAGAAGACGCTTAGCAAAATTAAGCTGTACTAGCGCAGGATCGCGCGCTTAGGCGTGACCGGTGGTGGTCGAGAAAAACGCCATATCCACCCCCAGCTCCTTGCTGGCAGTCGCCCATTTCAATTCGTTGTCAGTGTGGAACACGAGATGCGGCGTGGCGGGCACGGTGATCCAGCTATTCTGTTCGATTTCGGCTTCCAGCTGCCCGGCGCTCCAGCCCGCATAGCCCACGGCCAGCAGGGCATCCTTCGGCCCCTGTTCCTGTGCGATGTCGCTTAAAATGCTGGTCGATGCGGTGACCGCCAGATCGCCCGCGGTGGCGAGGGTGAAGGGGCGTCGGTAATCGGCGCTGTGCAGCACGAAGCCGCGCGCGCGCTCCAGTGGGCCGCCGCAATAGACGGGCAGGGCGCGCTCGGCCACATTGTCGGGCAAATCCATGCCTTCCAGCAGCGAGGCGTAGTTTACCAGTTCGAGTTTCTGGTTGATAATCAGCCCCATCGCCCCGTCATCGTTATGGGCGAACAGGTAGATGACGGATTTGTGGAACATGCCGTTATGGATGACCGGGGTAGCGACCAGCAATTGCCCGGCGAGGTAGCCGGCGTTTTCGCGGCCGTCGACAATATGCGGTGCGGTGATGGACGGCGCGTTTAGCGCGATCGTCTCGCTGGCCGGGGCGTGCATTTCCTGCTCACGGGTGAAGATGTCTTTTACGGAACGAATGAATTTCATGCGCGGCCTCTATCGTATTTGCTACCATACCATGTAGGCATACGCGCTCCAAATACAATCCGGGCGGGGGCGAAAGATAAACTTATTGATTCTCGTGCAGCGCGCGGAACTGCGCGAGTTTCGGCTGCAGCCAGGCGGGAACATGCAGGCGCACCGGCTGGTTATCCACCGAGGCGGTGCGCAGGCCGTTCAGGCAGGGCTCGGCCTGCTCGAATTTCAGCAGGGCGAGTGCGTGCGTGCCCTCGGCGCTGCGCAACGTGCCGAGCGTTTCGCCGTGGGCGAGCAGCGCGGCTTCGGCGGGCAATGCCTGCGCGCCCTCGACCACGAAAAAGCCGCGGCGGTTGATCTGTTTGTAATGCATGCGGGCGGTCACTTCCTGCCCCACATAGCAGCCCTTGCTGAAGCTCACGCCGTTGAGCGCGTCGAGCCCCGCGTCGATGGCGGTTTCATCATGCAGGTCGGTGGCGGCCGGAATGCCGAGGCGAATGCGATGGGCGCGGTAGCTCGCCATATCGACCGTGCCTTGCGGGCGGAAGGCATCGGCCTCGATGTAGAGGCGTTCGCCCAGTTCGGCGGCGCGCGGATCGGTTAGCACCAGCAGGTGTTTTTTGGTGGTGAGGTGGCCGATGGCGGGGTGTTGGGCGCGAATGCGGTACGCCACCTGCCACTGCGCGCTGGCATCGGCAATGCTCACCTTCGCGCGCAATTTATACATGGTCAGGCGTTTCAACAGCAGGTCTTTTTCTGCGGCCACGCAATCCACGAAAATCGTGTCGCCATGGGGCAGCAGAAACAGGGTGTGCAGGATTTTTCCCTGCGGCGAAAGCAGCGCGGCAAATGCCCCGCGATCGGCGCGCAACAGGGTTAAGTCCTGCGTGAGCAGTCCCTGCAGGAATTCGCTGCGCTGCTCGCCGCCGATGGCGAGGATGGCGCGTGTGGTGTCGACATGCATGCGCCTAACATAGATCGGCGCGTATCAATTTCCAGTAGGAACCACGCAATCAAGCGCGGCACTCAGGCGATCGGCCATCGCCTGCGGGCTGTAGCGGGCGCGCACGCTGGCCTGACCCGCATGCGCCAGTTGGGCGGCGAGGGGGGCGTCGGCCAGCGCGGCGGCCATGGCATCGGCCAGCGCGGCGGCGTCGCCCAGCGGGCTGAGCAGACCGGTCTGGCCGTGCTGCAGGATCTCGCGCGGGCCTTCCGATTCGGTCGCCACCACCGGCAATCCGGCGGCCATCGCCTCGATCAGCACGATGCCGAACGGCTCGTGGTGCGAGGGCAGCGCAAACAGGTCGATGCGGCGGTAGAACGCGTCTTTGTCGTGCACCCAGCCGCCGACGGTTACGCAATCGTCGAGCCCATGGCGGGTGAGGGCGGCGCGCAGCGCGGCTTCTTCTTCGCCACCCCCGGCGATGATGCCGCGAAACGCGACATTGCGGTCTTTCAGCAGGGCGAAGGCTTCGATCAAAAGCGCGAAGCCTTTTTTGGCGACGAAGCGCCCCATGCTGCCGATGACCGGCGGGGTGTGGCGGGCATGGCGTGGCGGGGCATCGTGCAGGCGCACCATGTTGGGCAGGTGGAACACGCGGGCGGCGGGCATGGCCTGCGCCAGCTGTGCCTGGGCATGTTCGGTGATGGCGAAACAGGCATCGGCGCGGGCGAAGCGCCGCGTTTTGTAGTTATGCGCCACCGCAATCACCGGCACGCCTGCCACCCGCGCCCGCAGCGCCAGCGACAGCGCGCGGTTGCCATGGCAAATGACGGCGCTGGCCCCCAGCCGTTTCAGGGTGCGGCGCAGGCGCCATGCGGCGAGCACATCCCACCCGCCATGCTGCGTGAGCGGCAGCACCGGCAGCCCGAGTTGCTGCAATTGCGGCTCCACCCAGCTGCCGGGCGGCACCATGCTGACATGCGCGCGCTGCGCAAGCGCCAGCGCCTCGGCATAGTCGATGGCGGCCTGTTCGAGCCCACCGCGCTTGGCGCCGAGCATGAGATTGATGATGGTCATGGGGGCGCTTGTAGAAGGTTCGTGCGCTGGGCGCTAGGGCTAGTTGCTAGGGCTAGGGCTTAGATGCTGCCGTCATTGCGAGGAGCGCAGCGACGCGGCAATCCAGAAGCTTCAACATAGACAGCAAGCGGAAGCTTCTGGATTGGTTGGTCTTCGGTCCACTTCGTGTCGCTGCGCTCGCAATGACGGGTGGATAGGGGGCGCGATGCAGTGGCGCGTGCTAGGCGACGCGATGGCCGCTTAATGCACCAGTACCGAGCCGCCGACGAATTTAAACGCGGCGGGCATGACCAGCTCGGCATGGGCGACCTGCACGGAATGGATTTTCCCGTCCAGCTCGCGGTTCCAGAAATCCAAGAATTTCGATAGCACCGGGAATTTCGGCGCAAGGTCGAGCTGCTGCCAGATGAAGCTTTGCAGCAGCGCCGGGTGGTCGGGCAGGTGGTAGAGGATCTCCGCCGTGGTGAGGCGGTAGTCGCGCAGCATTAATTGCAATTCCGGGGCTTCATGCATAACGGTTCCTTTTCCTACATGGACCATGGCCGGTTCTCCTGAACGGGCGGGATACTCCCACCATGAACATAGGGCATGAATAGTTAAAAAAACGTGAACCCGTCGCCTAGCGCAGGCTGAGGATGAGTGCGCAGGAGATGGTGGTGCTGCCGGTAACGTTGTAGAGGGTGCCGTTGACGCAGTTGGTGTCGTTTTTGAACGTGCGCACCGTGCCGCTATGCGGGTAGCCATTATCGTATTTCCCGTCGATTTCCATGGCTTCGGAGGGTTTTAGCCAGAAGCCCTCGGGCAGGGCGTTGCCCGCGGTTTCGGCCCCCACCACCAGGAAGATATCGTACAGCCCGTCGTAATAGCGGGTGTTGGAGGCGACAAACCCGCCCGAAATGCCCGCCAGATAGCCGCTCACGCCGTTGAACGAAAACGCCGGCAGGTTCACGCCACGATCGCCGTCAACCGCCCCGGCGCTGCCGGCGGTGCCGGTGTAGTTGCCGGTAATTTGCCCGGCCAGTTTCAAATGGTTGAAGGCGAGGAAATATTCCGGGTTGTTGCCGTTGCCGATCACGCCGTCGCCATTGCCGTTACCGGCGGTGGTGTTCCAGATCGCGGTCGCGTTGCTCATATCGCCGGGATAGGTCGCGTACTGGCTCTGGAATTTATCGACCGAGGCGAGGATGCTGCACGCCG
>JBIISI010000104.1:0-4443 GCA_044341105.1 Rickettsiales bacterium
AGCTTCGGCCTTAGCGGCTGCTTCAGCTTGGGCCTTTGCGGCAGCTTCAGCGGCGGCCTTCGCGGCGGCTTCGGCGGCGGCTTTTGCAGCAGCTTCAGCTTGGGCCTTCGCGGCGGCTTCAGCTTCGGCCTTTGCGGCAGCTTCGGCAGAAGCTTTGTCAGTTTGCACGGTGTAGGCGCCGTTTTTCCACATGTTTGTGAGCGAATTCTCAACGGTTTTGCCGTTATAGGTAACGTTCACCAGGGTAATGTTACGGTCGCCGACATTCTCCAGGTATTTGTCGTTGAGGAAGGTGACGGTTACATCATGGTTGCCCGCACCCCAATTGCCTTTCAGCGTCAGCGTATCCAACTGGCCACTGTAACGCTCAGCACCGGCAGTATAAATACCGCCCACTTGCTGGCCATCCACTTTTACGGTGTATTGGGCGTTACCTAGATAGGCATCCTGCAAAAGTTTCAGCACAATGGTGTCAGATCCCGAACCCGCCGTAAGATTAACGGCGGTTTGCGAAGTTGCCACGTTCAGGAATTGGAAATTGCTGCTGGTTAAATCAGTGAGCTTTACGTTCTTCAGCGTAATGCTGTCGGCGCTGCTAAGGGTGATGAACACGTCGTTGCCGCGTTGTTCCATCTGGTTTTGTAACTGGCTGTAGTTCGCCACTTTGAACCCGCTGAGCTGGATAGCATCACGGCTGCTATTGGTGGTGCCAAAATCGGTGATCGTATCGCGCCCATGGCCGAGGGCGAAATAAATCATATCGTAACCACCACCGGTGGTAATCACGTCGTTCCCTTTGCCGCCGACGAAGGTATCATTCAGCGCGCCGCCGACGAAGCTGTCATTGCCATCGCCGCCGACGAAATTCTGCGTGAATTGGAAATTCTTGCTGGTCAGGCTGGCCAGGTTGACATTCTGCAGGGTCAGTTTTTCGGTGCTGCTCAGGTTAATCACGACATCCTTGCCAACCTGCGCCATTTTCGACTGGAGCTGGGCATAGCTGGTCAGGCCACTGAAGTTTTTCAGCAGCAAGCTATCCATGCCGGTGCCGGTTGCCAGGAAGTCGGTAATCGTGTCGGAGCCATCACCGGATTTTATGACGAATGTGTCGCTCCCGCCGCCGCCAGCCAGCACATCGTTACCCAAACCGCCGGTGATGATGTTATCGCCAGTATTGCCAAGAATAATGTTGTTCAGGTTGTTGCCGGTTGCGTTGCTATTGCCAGTGCCAAGCAGGGTCAGATTCTCAACATTCTGCGCGCGCGCACCCAGATCGTAGCTCCACCATGCCTGAACGCTATCAATGCCCTCGTTGGCTTTTTCGCTGATGGTAACGTTTTCCGAGCTCACCATGTAAATATCATCGCCTAGCCCGCCGGCCAGAGTGATGTTGCTGAGTGCGGTGGTGATCATGTCGTTGTTAATTGAGCCGGCACCGAAAACAACCCCGACCACATTATAGCTGAACCAGTTCTGGGTTGTGCCGCTGGTGGGTAATGTACCAATGTAAAGAGTGGTGTTTGTAGCCATTGCAATACCCCATCAACAGGCGCAGGATGCGCTTTAAAGTTAATATGGTGTAAGAAGATTAATTAATCGTTAATCTTGTTAACATTTTTCCAGCTTGTTACTAAAATAATGCTTAAATTTATGGCGAATGGTTGCTATGGGTGAATTGATATAAAGCATCATAATAACAGAAACATAAGCCACATTTATTCAGCCCTGGCGTTCCTTCCTGACGGGTTGAAACGAGCCCGGGCAAGCAAATAAGAACGTATGAATGGTACGGCGATAGTATACCGTGCGCCTCCCTTGGAAGGTGGGCATTCAACCATTCCCGATGCTTTTGTGCCTTGGTATGCGAACCGTTTGCCTCATCACCGGATTCCGGTTAATGATGGTGCATGCGCCGCATTTTCATCGCCATCGCCATGCTCCTCTTCTTTACGGCCAATCAGGCCGCAACGGCGTTTGAGCAATGTGCCGATGCTTCTTGCATGAATGGCATGATGGATGCGCAGAAGCAGTCGGAGCACCAGAAGAAAGACCCGGCCTGCGCTGCCCATTGTGCCATTGGCAGCCACCACGTGGCGGCCATGCCGCAGGAACTGACGGCTGCCGTGCCGGCTGCGGCGTCACCGACGCCGCAATGGCCGGTGGATGCCATGCCGGAATCGGCCTGCCTGGACGGCCCCATCGAGCCACCCTCCCTCGCGTAAGACCTTCCGCACCCCTTGGTGCGCCTGCCTGTCACTTACTGCGAGATGTTCATGTTACCGTTGCGTTACCGTTGCGCCGCCAGCCTTATCGGGCTTGGGCTGCTGTTTTCCCCAACCTCCCACGCGCGTGGGATCACCACCCCCCCATCGCTCACATTGGCGCAGGCCGTGGCAGAGGCCATGGCCCATTCACCCCGTGTGGCTGCCGCGAAGGCGGTGGTGCAGGGCGCGCGCGGGCTGACCGAGCAGGCCGATAGCTCGCCCAATCCCACGCTGGATTTGCAGGGATCCAACCTCGCGGGCGGCGGGGTTTACCGGCAGGCGGATAATAGCGACCAGTATTTTTATGGGCTCTCGCAGCAGATCGAGTTGGGGGGAAAACGCACGGCACGGCGCGATGCGGCGCGCATGCAGCAGCGCGTGGCGGGGCTGGATGCGGCCATCGCTCGGCTCGACGTGGCACGGGATGTGAAGCAGGCCTTCGCGGCAGCCGTAGCGTCGCAGGAAGCGTTGCGGCTGGCCGAGGATGCGCTGCGCATCGCCCGGCAGGAACTAAACAGCGTGTCGCGCCGCGTGGCCGAGGCGGCGTCGCCACGTATTCAGCAAAGCAAGGCCGAGGTCACGCTGGCCACCGCCACGTTTGATGTTGAGCAGGCGCGCGAGGATGCTGTTTCGGCGCGTGGGCAACTGGCAGCATTGCTCGGGCGGCCTGCGCTCGATGAAACGCTCGATGCTTCCTCATTCTTTGCGTTGGTCGACGTTGCTCCCGATGATCGCGATGCCATTGAACGCACGCCCGATATGCTGCGCCTGCGCGTGATGGAAGATCATGCCCGGGCGCTGCTGGATATCGAAAAAGCCGGGGCGATTCCTGACCCCACCATCAATGCCGGGGTGAGCCGCATGCAGGAAACCGGCGATCATGCCTTTGTGGTGGGGCTTTCTATTCCGCTGCCGGTGATGAACAGCAACCGCGGCAACATTGCCGCCGCCCGGGCGCAGGTCACGCGCACCGCAAGCGATCAACAGGGCGCGCGGCTGGAATTGCTGCGGAGGTATCGCCTGGCCCGATCCATGCGCCATACCGCGTATGTGAAGGCGGCCAGTTACAGCAGCACGGTGCTTCCAGCCGCCGAAGAAGCCTTCCGGCTTTCGCGGCAGGGTTATCGTGCGGGGAAGTTCCAGTATCTCGAAGTGCTGGATGCGCAGCGCACCCTTTTCGGTGCGCGGGCGCAATATATGGCCGCCCTGCGTGAGTACCATGTTCAGGTGGCCGAGCTGGAACGTCTCAGCACCCCCTACAGCCATGCCGAAAGCAAAGGAGTTTCTGATGAAAACCAATAAAAAGCCTGTGCTTCTTCTGGTGGTAGCGATGGCACTGGCTGCCGCCCTGTTTTTCATTACGGCAGGTGGATCGGCATCGAAAGATCCAGTAATCGCCGCACACGACAACGACCACGGCGACGCTGCCGATGACCATGGCGCCAGCACCGAGATCAGCGATGATGCCGCACGGCAAGCAGGCATTGAAATCGCCATCGCCGGGCCGGCGGACATTCGTGAAACGGTGCGCCTTTCGGGCCGGGTCGTGTTGAACCAGAATCGTTCCGCCGCGGTCAAGGCGCGGTTCCCCGGCATCGTGCGGGGTGTCTTCAAACAGGTGGGCGACACGGTGAAGCGCGGCGAGAAGCTGGCAACGGTGGAGAGCAACGAAAGCCTGCAGGTTTATGCAGTTGTGGCGCCGTTGGATGGCGTGGTGCTGGAGCGCAACGTCAGCGTCGGCGATACGGCTTCCGATGCCCCCATCTTCACCGTGGCCGATCTTTCGAGCCTGTGGGTGGAGTTCTTTGTATTCGCCGCCGATATGCCCACCATTCAGCAGGGGCAGGCGATCCAGATCCGCACGCTGGACGGCGTGCAGCAGAGCGAAAGCCGTTTGGATACCATTCAGCCCATGGCCGAAGCGTCGAGCCAAACCGTGATTGCGCGGGCCACGCTCGATAATCGCGCTGGCGGCTGGCGCGCCGGAATGACGGTGCAGGGCGATGCGGTGATACGTGCGCAGCCGGTTGCCCTTGCGGTGCCGACCCATGCCCTGCAGCGCATGGATGGGCGCGATGTGGTGTTCGTGCGCACGGGCACCCGCTATCGCGCCGTGCCGGTCGTGCCCGGTATGCAGGACGCAGAATCCACGGAAATCACCGACGGCCTGAGTGCCGGC
>JBIISI010000026.1:0-22233 GCA_044341105.1 Rickettsiales bacterium
TTCGTCGTGAAGGCCGATATTGCCAAGGCCGCCGCCGGGCATGAGCATTAGGAGCATTGGCCATGATTGCGCGCATTCTTGAATTTTCGCTCCATCAGCGGGTGCTGGTGGGGTTGCTGACGCTGGTGGTCGCCGGTATCGGCGTGCTGTCGCTCACCCGGTTGCCGATGGATGCGGTGCCCGACATCACCAACAACCAGGTGCAGATCATGACGGAAGCCCCGGCGTTTTCGCCCGTCGAGATTGAGCAGCAGGTGACCTACCCGCTGGAGACGGCGCTGGCGGGCATACCGGGCCTGGAAAGCACCCGCTCGCTGTCGCGCAACGGGTTCTCGCAGATCACCGCCGTGTTCACCGAGGATACCGATATTTATTTCGCCCGCCAGCAGGTGGGCGAACGGCTGGCGCAGGCGCGCGAGGGCCTTCCGCGCGAGGTTGAACCGCGGCTGGGCGCCATTTCGACCGGGCTTGGCGAGATTTACATGTGGACGGTGGAATACGCGCATGTTGGCGGCAAAGGCGCGGTGGTGGCGGACGGCCAGCCCGGCTGGCAAAGCGATGGCAGCTACCGCACCCCGGAGGGCCAGCGATTGCGCGAGCCCCACGAACTGGCCACCTACCTGCGCACCGTGCAGGACTGGATGATTCGCCCGCAGATCAAGGGCGTGAAAGGTGTGGCCGAGGTCGATGCGATCGGCGGCTATGCCAAGCAATACCACGTGGCGCCCGACCCGGAGAAACTCCTCGCTTACGGCCTGTCCTTTGCCGATCTCGTGGCGGTGCTCGAAGCCAATAATCGCAGCATTGGCGCGGGGTTTATCGAGCGCAACGGCGAAGCCTATGTGGCGCGCGCCGATGGGCGCATCCGCTCGGTCGATGATATCGGCACGATGGTGATCGCCAACCGTGGTGGCATTCCTATTTACCTGCGCAACGTTGCCGATATTGCGATCGGCAAAGAACTGCGCACCGGCAGCGCCTCGCAGAACGGCACGGAAATTGTCGTCGGCACGGCCATGATGCTGATCGGTGAAAACAGCCGCACCGTTTCCGGCGCGGTGGATGACCGGTTGCGTGCGATCAACACATCGCTGCCGCCCGACATCCGCACCAAAACCGTGCTGAATCGCACGACGCTGGTCGAGAGCACCATTGCAACCGTGCAGAAGAACCTGACCGAAGGGGCGTTATTGGTGGTGGCGGTTTTATTCGTGCTGCTTGGCAATCTGCGGGCGGCATTGCTCACCGCACTGGTCATTCCGCTGGCGATGCTGATGACCGCGACCGGCATGCTGCAGCTCGGCATCAGCGGGAACCTGATGAGCCTTGGGGCGCTGGATTTCGGACTGATCGTGGATGGCGCGGTGATTATTACCGAGAACTGCCTGCGGCGGCTGGCGGAAAGGCAGCAGCATCATGGCCGTTTATTGAGCCTGCAGGAACGGCTGCAGGAAGTTCTGCTCGCCACCCGCGAGATGATTGAGCCAACCGTGTTCGGGCAGGCGATTATCATCATGGTCTATGTGCCGCTGCTTAGTTTCACCGGGGTGGAGGGCAAAATGTTCGAGCCGATGGCGATGACGGTCATCCTGGCGCTGGTGGCGGCATTCCTGCTATCGCTCACCTTCGTGCCGGCGATGATTGCCCTGTTCGTGACCGGCAGGGTCGAGGAAAAGGAAAGCCGCGTCATCGCCCATGCAAAACGCTGGTATGCGCCGCGCCTTGCCGTGGCACTTGCGCATCCCGGGCCCGTTATCGCGGGGGCGGCCGTGGCGTTCATGGTTGCCGTGGGCATGTTCTTTGGCATGGGCCGCGAGTTTATTCCCACGCTGGATGAAAAGGATGTCGCCATGCATGCGATGCGGATTCCTTCGACGTCGCTGAGCCAGTCGCAGGCCATGCAGTTCGCGGTGGAAAAAGCGGTGAGCGCCCAGCCCGAAGTGGATTTCGTGTTCTCGAAAACCGGCACGGCCGAGATGGCCGCCGACCCCATGCCGCCGAACGTGTCGGACACGTTTATCATCTTCAAACCTCGCAAACAGTGGCCTGACCCCCGCATGGAAAAAACCGCGCTGATCGAACGCCTTGGCGAACGCCTGCGCGCCGTGCCGGGCAATAATTACGAGTTCACCCAGCCCATCCAGATGCGTTTCAATGAGCTGATCTCCGGCGTGCGCAGCGATGTGGCGGTGAAACTGTTCGGCGAAGACTTCGCTGTGATGGAACGCACCGCGCAGCAAATCGCCGCGCAGTTGCAGCAGGTCGATGGGGCTGAGGATGTGAAGATCGAACAGACATCCGGCCTGCCCATGCTGGATGTCACCCTCAACAAAGAGGCCATCGCCCGCTATGGCATGAATACCGGCGATGTCCTCGACGTGGTGGCCATTGCCATTGGCGGTCGGCCCTCCGGCACGATTTTCGAGGGCGATAAACGGTTCGACCTGGTGGTGCGCCTGCCCGATGCGGTGCGTGCGGATATGACCACGCTGAACAACCTGCCCATCCTGCTGCCGGAGCTGGATTACGATGCAGGGCCGGGGGAAAAACACGCGCGCCCGCGCTATGTCCCCCTGCGCGAGGTGGCCACGCTGCGAGTGGCCGAAGGGCCCAACCAGATCAGCCGGGAAAATGGAAAACGGCGCGTTGTGATTCAGGCCAACGTGCGTGGGCGCGACATTGGATCGTTTGTGGCGGAAGCCCAGGCGCGCATGGATAGGGGGGTGAAAATCCCGACCGGCTATTGGCTGGAATGGGGCGGGCAGTTCCGGAACCTGCAGGAGGCGACCGCACGGCTGCTGGTCGTGGTTCCAGCCTGCTTCCTCTGTATTTTCCTGCTGTTGTTTACGGCACTGAAATCCGCCCGGCAGGCATTGCTGGTCTTCACCGGGGTGCCGCTCGCCCTCACCGGGGGTATCCTGGCGCTGTGGCTGCGTGGCATGCCATTTTCCATTTCGGCGGCGGTCGGGTTTATTGCGCTCTCAGGCGTGGCGGTGCTGAACGGGCTGGTGCTCATTAATCGCATCAACCAACTGGTGCGCGAAGGGGTGCCAGCGGCCGAGGCCGTGCGTGAGGGGGCATTATCGCGCCTGCGTCCGGTGCTGATGACGGCGCTGGTCGCTTCGCTCGGGTTTGTGCCGATGGCCATTGCCGTGGGCGCAGGGGCCGAGGTGCAGAAACCGCTGGCCACGGTGGTGATCGGCGGGCTGATAACGGCCACCTTGCTGACGCTTTTCGTGGTGCCGACGCTGTACCGGCGATTCCGCATGGCGGCGTCGGTGACGGCTGCTGCCCGGGTTTAGTTCTGCCCGGCCGCTTGTGGGCGTTGTGCCGGGCCGCCCAGCGCGCGGATCAGGTCGATATGCGCGGCAATCAGCGACTGGCGTGCGCTGTAGGCGCTGTCTTCGGTTTGCAGCAGGGTGGCCTGCGTGGCGAGCAGGGTGGTAAAATCAATCGAGCCGAGCTTGTAGCGCGCGCGGGCGATGGCTTCGGCCTTGCGGGCTTCGCTGGCGGCCTGCGCGAGGGCGCTGTCCTGCGTGGCGGCGGTTTCCAGGGTCGAAAGTGCGTCTTCCACTTCGCGGAAGGCGTTCAGCAACACGCCCTGATAACTGGCGATGCGCTCATCGCGCGCCGCTTCGGCATTTTCAATCGCGCCCTGCAGGCGACCGCCCTGGAAAATAGGCGCGAAGAACGACGCGGCAAGGCCGGTGACGGCGGTCGAGGGGTTGGCCACCACCCCGGCATTCAGCGCCAGCGAAAGGCTGGGAAGCGCATCGGCCCGCGCCACGCCGATGGCGATGTTGGCGCTGCGCAGGCGCGCTTCGGCGGCGGCGATATCGGGGCGGTGTTCAAGCAGCGCCCATGGTGCGCCGGTATCAATCGTGGGCAGGGCGATGGACGCCATCGCGCCATCGCCGCGCAACTGCAGCGCCGAGGGGGCGACGCCCACCATTTGCGCCAGCTCGTTGAAGAAAAGCTGGCGCTGGTTGGTGAGGCCCGCGATGGTGGCACGCGTGTTGGCAACACTGGTGCGTTGCTGCGCCAGCTCCAGCCCGGAGATGGAGCCCGCCCCATGGCGCGCCTCGGTAATGCGCAACACGTCGAGGGCGTTTTGCAGGTTTTTCTGCGCCACGGCCAGCCGTGCTTCATAGGCCAGCACGCCGGTGTAAAGCCGCGCGACTTCCGACGACACCAGCAGCGTTTGCGCCGCGTGATCATAGGTGCTGGCGCGCCATGACTCCATGGCCGCATCGTACTGGTTGCGGTTGCGCAGCCACAGATCCACCTCGTAGGAAACGGCGAGGCTGGCGCTGGCGCTATCGGTGCGGTTGCTGCCATCGGTGTAGTTGCGGCCCGCGTCGCCCGAGCCATTCAGTTGCGGGAAGCGATCGGCCCCGCTGATGCGCGCATTGGCGCGCGCCTGTGCCACCCGCGCGAGCGCCGCTTCGATGTCGGTATTGTGGCCCAGTGCCTGCGCGATAAGCGCGTCGAGCTCGGTGCTTTTGAACGCCTGCCATGGCGGCGTGGTGCGCGCGGTGGCGGTTTCCTGCCGGTAGGTTTCGGGAATGCGGTCAGTGGGCAGCTGCGTATCCGGCGCCAGCGAGCAGGCGGCGATGAGCAGGAGCGGAGCAAGCAAACCAATGCGCATAGTTTCTCCCTATTCCGACGCCAGTGCGACCACCGGGTCGAGTTTTGCCGCCTTGTAGGCAGGCCAGATACCAAACAGCAGCCCTGTGCCTACCGCGCAGCTGAACGACAGCACCGCCGGCATGGTGGTGAGCACGGTGGGCATAGAAAAAAGTGGTAGCAGCAGCGCAATGCCGGTGCCGAGCAGCACGCCCAGCACGCCGCCCAGCGTGCAGACCACGGCGGCCTCGGTGTTGAATTGCAGCATGATGTCGCGCATGCGCGCGCCGGTGGCCATGCGAATGCCGATCTCACGCGTGCGCTCGGTCACGCTCACCAGCATGATGTTCATGACCCCAATGCCGCCGACCAGCAGCGAAATGGCGGCCACCGCACCGAGCAGAAGGGTGAAGGTGTTGTAGGTGGTGCTGGCCATTTCGATAAACGAGGCCATGTTGCGGATGCTGAAATCCTCGACACGGTGGCGGGCGGTCAGCAATTCCTGCATGGCTTTTTCTGTCGCGGGCACGCTGTCGATGCTTTGCGCACGCACGGTAATGCCGCTGATATAGTTCTGGCCGAACAGGCGCACGATGCCGGTGGTGACGGGAATGAACACCGCGTCGTCTTGGTCGCCGCCCCAGCCCGAGGCCCCTTTGCCGCTCAGCACACCGATCACCTCGAACGGAATGTTTTTCACCAGCACGTATTTCCCGATCGGGTCGTCGCCGCCGGGGAAAATATTCTTCACCACCGTTTGCCCAAGCACCACCACGGGCGCATAGGATTGCACGTCGCGTTCGCTGAAGAAATTGCCGCGCTCGGCGGGCCAGTCGCGAACGTAAGGCATGGATGCGCCCACGCCCTGCACGGTGGTGCGCGCGTCGATATTGCCGTAGCGCACGGTATACGATCCGCTGCGCTCGGGCACCACGGCGCTCACATCGTCGAGACCGGCAATGGCCTGTGCGTCGGCCAGCGTGAGGGTCACGATATTGCCGTCGCCGGGGCGCACGCCGGGCGCGCCGGGGCGCACGGAAATCAGGTTCGTGCCCATCGAGGTAATCTGGTCGAGCACTTTCTGTTTGCTGCCCGCGCCGACCGCCAGCATGGTGACGACAGACGCCACGCCGATGACGATGCCAAGCAGCGTGAGCGCGGTGCGGAATTTGTTGGCATTGAGCGAGCGGAAGGCGGTTTTCGCCGCCTCGCTGATTTCCGGCATGAGCGCGGCATGCCCCGCCGCAGCAGGGGGCGAAGCAAGGGCATCGCTCGCGATAATCTCGCCGTTTTCTTCGACGATGCGCCCATCGAAAATATGCAGTACGCGGCTGGCATGTTCGGCCACCGCCGGGTCGTGCGTGATGAGGATAATGGTGCGGCCTTCCTGGTTTAGCTGGCGCAGCAGGGCCATCACATCGGCGCTGGATTTGCTGTCGAGTGCGCCGGTCGGTTCGTCGGCGAGGATGATGGGCGGGTTGTTCATGAGCGCGCGCGCGATGGCCACGCGCTGTTGCTGGCCGCCGGAAAGCTCGGACGGGCGGTGGCTGCCGCGCTCGCCGATGCCAAGTTTGGTGAGCAGGCTGCGCGCGCGCTCGGCGCGCTCGGCGCGCGGCAGGGCGGCATAGATGCCGGGGATTTCGACATTCTCCTCGGCGGTGGCGGTGGCCAGCAGGTTGTAGCGCTGGAAGACGAAGCCGAACGTGTCGCGGCGCAGGGCGGCGAGCGCATCGTTGCTGAGGTTTGCGACATGCTGCCCGCGAATCTCGTAGCGGCCACCACTGGCGCGGTCGAGGCAGCCGAGAATGTTCATCAGGGTGGATTTGCCCGAGCCCGATTGCCCCATGATGGCCACAAATTCGCCGGGCCAGATGCTGAGCGACACATCGTCGAGTGCGCGCAATTCGGTTTCGCCGCTGCGGTAGACACGGCTGACATGCTCAAGGCGCAACAGCGGTTCCATGGCTAGATCCGCGGCATGGGCCGCGCGCTGGCCTTATCGTCACTGGCGCCGCTGGTGGCCACGGCCACCTGGTCCTGCTCGCCCAGGCCACTGCGCACTTCAGCCTGGTTGCGGTTCATCAGGCCGATTTCAACCGTGCGCGGTTCCACCCCGTGTTTGGTTTTCACCAGCAGCTCGTATTGCTCGCCTTTGCCTTCGGCAGCGGGCAGTTTTTTGCCCAGTGCGCGCACCGGAACCAGCAGCGCATCTTTCGACTGGCCGAGCAGGAAAAACATCTGCGTGCTCATGCCGGTCATCAGCGCGCGGTCATCGTTGCTCACGTCCACCAGCGCGTTATACAGCACCACATCGGTCACGGTGGTATCGGGCGAGGGCAACAGCTGGCGCAACGTGCTGTTCCAGCGGCGGTCGGAGCCCAGCGTGTTGAAATACACATCCATGCCCGGTTTCAGGCGCTGCACATCGGCCTCGGCCACCTGCGCCTTGGCGGTCATGGTGGCGAGGTTGGCGACCTGCACAATCACCGGCGCCACCTGATTCGCGTTCAGGGTCTGGCCCTGTTTCGAGGTTTGCGACACCACGGTGCCGTCCATCGGCGCATAGATTTTGGTGAAGCCGAGATTGGTTTTGTTGGCCACGAGCTGCGATTCGGCCTGCTTGATCTGTGCTTCGTACGAGGCGATGCGTGCCTGCGCCGATTTATATTCCATCTCGCTCGATTGCAGCACTTCACGGCTCACGGCGTCGCTGCGCATGAGCTGGCTGTTACGGGCATAGACATTCTTCGTAAATGCAAGGTTCGCCTGCTGCTCGGCCAGCTGGGCACGCAATGTTTTGATTTGTGCTTCGCTGGCTTCCACCTGCGCCTCATACAGGCGCGGGTCGATCTCGGCGATCAGCTGGCCTTTTTTCACCGCGTCGCCGACTTCGATATGCAATGTCTGCAGCAGGCCGGATACCTGCGTGCCGACATCGACGAATTCCTTGGGTTCCAGCTCGCCCTGTGCGGTCACGGTTTCTTCAATCGTGCCGCGGCTGACGGGGATGTATTCGTAATGCGTGCGGTTTTTCTCGTCGCCGGGCCAGAAAAGCAGGGCGGCACCCGCCGCCAGCGCGAGGAACAGTAGGAAACGTGAGCGTTTGGACGCGAAACCGCGCGGCGTGAAATGGGGCATGAACCTAATACGCGGCATGCGGCCCCATCCCTGCGCGCTTGGGGTAAAAATCACCTGCCATCTGCGGTGCAGATACGAGGGCTACGGCGTTACCCATTGAATGTAATAAAGAAAAATTCTGATGATGATCGAAGATGTCTGGGCTCCCAGTGGAGGATGAACGGTGCAGCGGCGCGCATGACGCTACCGGCAGCCGGCGATGGTGGGGCGGATTGTCTCAAGCAGGCGTGCACTTAGCCGATCCAGCACCGTGTTATACGCGGCGATAATCTCTTTCATCGAGGCATCGGCCACCGGCACGCTTTCCGCCAGCGGCAGGGTCATGCTTTTGGCGTTGCCGCTTGCGGGCACGAGGGTTGCCGTGAGCCGCACGCGCACCGCGGGGCTGTCGCCGGTCTGGTCGACCTGGAATTCGCGCAGTTGCGTGACCAGCAGCCAGTCATGGCGCATGGCGCTGTCATCCACGCTCACACCGCTGAACAGGCCCGCGCGCTCGAAGCGGTCGGCAAGGTAATGCTGCACCAGTGCGGGGGCCGGGGCGCTCCAGCGCACCCCTTGGTAGAAGGTCTGGTGGCGCGGCGCATCGCTCACCACGATGCGGGCGGTGTCGAGCCCCGGCGCGGCGCTGGGCTCATCGATGGTGATGCTGGCCGCGGGGGTGCGGCAGGGGGCAATGCTGGGCGGCGCGGCCTCCAGCGTGTAGATTTCCGGGGCGCTGCCGCCACCGCAGGCGGCCAGCATGCAGGCCATGCTTAGCGAGAAAAAGCGATTCATGGGGCGGGGATTCCTTGTTCTGCGGGTGGGAAAATCAGGGTGGAGGGGTTTTCCTCCACGCGGTCGGTCACGCGGCTCACATCGCGCGAGGCTTTGCGCAGGTTGCGCATGGTGCCGGAAAGTTCGCTGGTCGAATCGATCAGGTTCCCGCGCGATTCATGCACGATCACGCTCAGATCGCTGCTCATGGCGGTCAGGCTTTCCAGTGTGGTGTTCAGCTTCTCGATATTCTCGTCGCTCGCGATCTTTGCCATCTGCTCGGTGAATTTCGACAGGCTGGTGGTGATTTGCGGCAACATGTTCATGATGGTGGCGATGCTGCTTTCCTCGGACGGAATGATCGGCACGCGCCGCCCTTGTGCCTCGGCCATGTCCTGCCCGGCGCCATCGCCGCCGGAAAGCTCGACGAACACGGTGCCGGTAATGCCCTGCAGTTTCAGCGCCGCCACGGTGCCGACTTTCACCGGCGCGTTGCCGCTTACATCGACATCGACACGGATATAGCGGCTTTCTTTGCTGTCGATGGCGATGCCCATCACTTTGCCGACGACCACGCCGCGATATTTCACCGGGCTGCCTTCGCTGAGGCCGCTCACCGATTCTGCGAAATAAATGCGGTAGGGGCGGCTATCATCCAGCCCGTCGCTGGCCAGCCACACGGCAAAGGCGGCAAGCCCAAGGCTCAGCAGCAACACATAAAGACCGACGCGAAAATAATGTTTATCC
Source organism: Rickettsiales bacterium (assembly GCA_044341105.1). Taxonomy (GTDB): domain Bacteria; phylum Pseudomonadota; class Alphaproteobacteria; order Rickettsiales; family UBA3002; genus QFOX01. The sequence goes on from JBIISI010000026.1 coordinate 9,265, forward strand.
GTTTCCATGCTGCTCCTCGCGATGCTGTGCGTGCGCGGCTGCCCGTGCGCGCGGCCCGTGGAAATATTCCTGAATCCACGGATGTTGGTTTTCCATCAGTTTCTCCTGCGTGTCGACGATGATCGTGCGATCCACCAGCACGGCAATGCGGTGGCACAGCGCCATCAGCGAATCGAGGTCGTGCGTCACCATCACCACCGTCACGCCCAGCGTGCGGTTCAGCGTCAGGATCAGCTGGTCGAATTTATCGGCCGTCAGCGGGTCGAGCCCGGCGGTCGGTTCATCGAGGAACAAAATGGCGGGGTCGAGCGCCAGCGCCCGCGCCAGTGCCGCGCGCTTAATCATGCCGCCCGAAAGTTCGGCGGGCATCTTCAGGCCCACTTCGGGTTTCATCTCCACCAGCGCCAGTTTCATCAGCGCCAGCTGTTCCTGCATATCCTCGGGCAGGTCGGTGTGCTCGCGCATCGGCAGGGTAATGTTGCGCAGCACGTTGAGCGATGAAAACAGCGCGCCCTGCTGGAACAGCACGCCACAAAGCTGCGCCAGTTCGTGCGGCGAGAATGTTTCGCGCGGTTTGCCTTCCAGCGTGACGGTGCCTTCGTTCGGCGTGTGCAGGCCGAGCATGGTGCGCAGCAACACCGATTTGCCCGTGCCCGAGCCGCCGACAATGCCGATGATCTCGCCGCGCCGCACATCGAGCGACACCCCGTCATGCACCACCTGGCTGCCGAAGCGGTTGACGATGTCGCGCACCGAAAGGATCGTGTCGTTCATAGCCCCACCTGCTCGAAGAAGATGGAGAAGAACGCATCCAGCACCAGCACGAGGAAAATGGATTTCACCACCGAGCGGGTGGTTTCCGCGCCGATGCTTTCGGCCGAGCCGCTCACGCGCAGCCCGTGCATGCAGCCGACAATGCCGATGAACAGCGCGAAGACCGGCGCTTTCAACAGCCCGACCAGCAGATCATCGCCCTGCGCCGCCATGTGCAGCCGGTCGATATATTGCGCGGCGGAAATGTCGATCAGTGAATGGCAGATGAGGAATCCGCCCAGCAGCCCCATCATGTCGGCGTAAAAGGTGAGCAGCGGCAGCGCGATGATGATGGCGAGCAGCCGCGGTGTCACCAGCATGGCAAACGGGTCGAGGCCCATGACCTGCAGCGCGTCGACCTCTTCGCGCGCTTTCATCACGCCGATTTCGGCGGTGAAGGCGCTGCCCGAGCGCCCCGCCACCATGATGGCCGTGAGCAGCACGCCCATTTCGCGCAGGATGGAAAGCGCCACGAGGTTGACCGTGAATTGCTCGCCGCCATAGGGCCGCAATTGCGCCACGCCCTGATAGGCCAGCACGATGGCGATGAGGAACGCCATGAGGCCGATGATCGGCAGCGCCAGCACGCCGATCTGGTAGAGATGCTGCGATACCGCACCAATGCGGATGGCCCAGGGCCGCGCGAGGTGGCACAGCGCTTTGCCGGTGAAAGCCAGCATGCGCACCGATTCGTCGCGCATGGCGACGACCCAGCGCCCGACCTGCGCAACCTGGCGCACCATTAGCGGTGGCTGTTGCGCGGGGGGCAGGCTGCCCAGTTCCAGCGCGCCGATATGTTCCAGCAGGCTGCGCTGCGCATCGTCGCGGTAGGTGACGGGCACGGCGGGCAGGCTGCGCACCAGCAGCAGCGCCCCGGCCGTATCCAGCCGTTCCAGCCCGGAAAGATCCGCCCCGGCGATTTTGGTTTTGCGCGCGCGCAATTCGGCAAAACGCGCCTGCGCATCGGGCAGGTGCGCGATATCCAGCGCCCCCTGCAGCAGCAGCACGTTGTCATCATCCAGCGAAAGGGTCAGCCCGGCCATGGCACCATGCATGCCATGCTTGGCATGCGAAATCCATGCGTTGCTGCGTTCGGCCGCGCCCTAGGCCACAATGTAGCGGATGGTGAGGATTTCCAGCACCTCTGCCCCCGCCGGGGTGCGCAGCTCGAACGTGTCGCCCACCTGCCGTTTCATGAGCGCTTTGGCCACCGGCGCCAGCCAGCTGATTTTGCCCCGCTGCGCATCCGCCTCGTCGATGCCGACGATCTGCACGGTCACTTCGCTGTCATCTTCGCGGGCATAGGTCACGGTGGCGCCGAAAAACACCTGTTTCAATTGCTGCTGGCGCGCGGGGTCGACGATCTCGACCGTATCGAGCCGCTTGGTGAGGTAGCGCACGCGGCGGTCGATCTCGCGCAGGCGCTTTTTGCCATAGATGTAATCGCCGTTTTCCGAGCGGTCGCCATTGCCCGCCGCCCAGCTCACGATCTCCACGATTTTGGGGCGCTCGGTGTAGAGCAGCGCGCGCAATTCTTCCTGCAGCATGGCCGCGCCGCGCGGCGTCATGTAGTTTTTCTGCTGCGGCGGCAGGGCATCGGGCGCGTCGTCGTCGTCGGGGGTGTCGCCGTCGGTTTCTTTGGTGAAGGCTTTGCTCATGGGCCACAGTTTAGCCCGCGTGGGGGGGCGATTGCACCCGCAAAATAAAACAGCGATTGACGGCGGGTGCCTTTTTTGCAATTGATTGTTGGGCCATAAATCAACGGAGGGTGACATGGCTAAAGGCGGCAAACGCCCCGGCGCGGGGCGGCCCAAAGGCAAAACCATGTACGGCGAACCGACCGAGCGCATTCGTGTGCCCGCCAGCATGGTCGATACCATCAAGCAGTTCGCGCTGCGCGGCGGGCTCACCTTGCCGGTGTTCGCCAGCCGCGTGCAGGCGGGCTACCCCATGCCGGCCGATGACTCGCTGGAAGACACGATGGATCTCGGTTCCTACCTCGTGAGCGACCCCGACGAGATGTTCATGGTCTACGCCACTGGCGATTCGATGCGCGACGCGGGCATTCGCGACGGCGACCTGCTGCTGGTAAACCGCAAAATGAAACCCAGCAACGGCAAGATCGTGGTCGCCGCGGTCGAGGGCAATGTGACGGTGAAATACCTAATCCTAAAAAGCAAAAAAGCCTTCCTCATGCCCGCCAATCCGGCCTACGACGAAATCCCCATCGATTCCGAGCATGGGGTGGTCATCTGGGGCGTGGTGACGCGCTCCATTCAGGCGCACGCTTAGGGCAAATCGGCAGCAGCAAGCAGCGGCGCGTTTTGGTCTTTTCCGGCGAGCAGGGGCGTGCCATCGAACTGCCAGTCAATGCCAAGCGCCGGGTCGTCGTAGCGGATGCTACGCTCGCATTCGGGCGCATAATAATCGGTCGTTTTGTAGAGGAATTCGGCGTGCTCCGACAGGGTTACGAACCCATGGGCGAAGCCGGGCGGAATCCATAATTGCTGCTTGTTATCGGCGGAAAGCGTGGCCCCCACCCATTGCCCGAAGCTGGGTGAATCGCGGCGGATATCGACCGCCACGTCGAAAACTTCGCCCTGCACTACGCGCACCAGCTTGCCCTGCGCATGCGGTGGCAGCTGGTAGTGCAGGCCACGCAGCACGCCGCGCGATGAGCGCGAATGGTTGTCCTGCACGAAGGTGACCTCATGGCCCACCAGCGCGTTGAAACGCGCCGCGTTGAAGCTCTCGAAAAAGAAGCCGCGATGGTCGCCGAACACGCGCGGCGTGAGCAGCAGCACTTCGGGAATGGCAAGGGAAACGGCTTCCATTAAAACACCTTCTGTTCCAGCAGTTTCAGCAGGTATTGGCCGTAGCCGTTTTTCTTCATCGGCTCGGCCAGTTGCGCGAGCGCATCGTCGCTGATCCAGCCATTGCGCCAGGCGATTTCCTCGGGGCAGGCAATTTTCAGGCCCTGCCGTTTTTCCATGGTGGCGATGAAATGCGCCGCATCGAGCAGCGAATCATGCGTGCCGGTATCCAGCCACGCATAGCCCCGGCCCATGATCTCGACCGCCAGCTTGCCCTGCTCCAGGTACAGGCGGTTGAGGTCGGTAATTTCCAGCTCGCCGCGCGCCGAAGGTTTGAGGTCGCGCGCCAATTCCACCGCGTGGCCGTCATAGAAATACAGCCCGGTCACGGCATAGGGCGAGCGGGGCTTGGCGGGTTTTTCCTCGAGCGAAATCGCTTTGCCTTGTGCATCGAAATCGACCACGCCGTAGCGCTCGGGGTCGTGCACATGGTAGGCGAACACGCTGGCCATGTCGGTGCGCGCGTCGGCGCGCTGCAGCAAATCATGGAACTCGTGGCCGTAGAAAATATTGTCGCCCAGCACGAGGGCAGAGGGTTGGTCGCCGATAAATTCCGCACCGATATGGTAGGCCTGCGCCAGCCCGTCGGGCGTGGGTTGAATGGCGTAGCGGATATGGATGCCCCATTGCGAGCCGTCGCCCAGCAGGCGCTCGTAAAGCGGCGTATCCTGCGGGGTGGAAATGAGCAGCACTTCGCGCATGCCCGCCAGCATCAGCGTGGTGAGGGGGTAATACACCATCGGTTTGTCGAACACCGGCAGCAATTGTTTGGAAATGGCCGTGGTGGCGGGGTACAAGCGCGTGCCCGAGCCCCCGGCGAGGAGAATGCCTTTGCGTGTGCTACTCATGCGAACCTGCCTGCTGCGAAATAAACCGGTCGGCATGTTCCTGCCAGTCCGGAAGGGTGATGCCAAATGTTTGTTGCAGTTTCTGCGTCGATAGCCGCGAATTCTGCGGGCGCTTTGCCGGGGTGGGGTAGTCGCTGCTGGCAATGGCGGCGACCGCTTCCGGGCGGCAGCGCAGCGCCATGCCTGCGTCCCACGCCCGCGCAATCAAATGCTGCGCAAACCCATGCCAGCTGGTTTCACCCCCCGCCACGAGATGGTAGATGCCGCTGCGCGCGGTCGTGGCAAGCGGCAGGCATTGCGCGGTGACCTGCGCGATCAGGTCGGCGTGGGTCGGTGCGCCGATCTGGTCGGCCACCACGCGCAAGGCATCGCGCTCGGCGGCGAGGCGCAGCATGGTTTTGGCGAAATTGTTGCCGTGACTGCCATACACCCAGCTGGTGCGGAAAATGAGGTGCGCGACGCCGCTTTCGGCAATCGCCTGCTCGCCGCGCCGTTTGCTGGCGCCGTAAACCCCAAGCGGCCCGGTCGGATCGTCTTCGCGGTAGGGGGTGGTGCCCGCGCCCGCGAACACATAATCGGTCGAATAATGCACCAGCAGGCCGCCGCGCGCGTGCATGGCCTGCGCGAGGGTGGCGACGGCGGTGGCGTTCACCGCCTCGGCCAGCGCGGGTTCCGACTCGGCGCGATCAACCGCCGTATAGGCCGTGGCGTTGATGAGCACGCGCGGGTTATGCTGCGCCAATGCTGCAGCAATGGCTGCAGCATTGGTAAGGTCGAGCTGGCTGCGACCCAGCGCGGTGGCATGGGGCAGGGCGCGGCGCAATGCCTCGCCCACCTGCCCGTTACTGCCGAGGATGAGGATGCTCATGCGTACTGCGTGGCGAGCCAGTCGCGGTAGGCGCCCGATTGCACATGCGCCACCCATTCGGGGTTGGCGAGGTACCAGCGCACGGTTTTCTCGATGCCGGTTTCAAAGGTTTCTGCGGGCTTCCAGCCAAGCTCGCGCGCGATTTTGTTTGCATCAATCGCGTAGCGGCGGTCGTGGCCGGGGCGGTCGCTCACGTAGGTGATAAGGTCTTCGTAGGGTTTGGCGGCGGGTGCCAGCCGGTTCAGTAACGCACAAATGGTCTGCACGATTTCGATGTTCGGTTTCTCGTTCCACCCACCGATATTGTAGGTTTCGCCCGCCACGCCTTTTTCCAGCACGGTGCGGATGGCGCTGCAATGGTCGGTCACGTACAGCCAGTCGCGCACGTTTTTTCCGTCGCCGTAAATCGGCAATGTTTTGCCGGCGAGGGCGTTCACGATCATCAGCGGAATGAGTTTTTCCGGGAACTGGTACGGCCCGTAATTGTTCGAGCAGTTGGTGGTGATGACCGGCAACCCGTAGGTGTGGAACCAGGCGCGCACGAGATGGTCGCTCGCCGCTTTGCTGGCCGAATAGGGGCTGTTGGGCTGGTAAGCATGCGCCTCGGTGAAGGCGGGGTCATCGGCTTCCAGCGAGCCATAAACTTCGTCGGTGCTGACATGCAGGAAGCGAAAATCCGGGTGGGTTGCCCAATAGCTGCGCGCGGCTTCCAGCAGCGTGAAGGTGCCTTCGATATTGGTGCGCACAAAATCGGCCGGGCCGTGGATGGAGCGATCCACATGGCTCTCCGCCGCGAAATGCACGATGGCGCGCGGCTGGTGTTTGGCGAGCAACGCATCGAGCAGCGCGCGGTCGCAAATATCGCCCTGCACGAAATGGTAGCGCGCGTCCTGCGCAATCGGCGCGAGGGTTTCGAGATTGCCCGCATAGGTGAGCGCATCGAGGTTGATGACATCGCCCGTCGCATGGGCGAGCCATTCATGGATGAAGTTGGCGCCGATGAACCCCGCGCCGCCGGTGACTAGAATCGGGTGCATGCATGCGTTTTAGGCGAAGCGCAGGCTGCTTCCAACCACTTTTACATGCGGTTGATAAATGCGGCGACGATGAGGCCGAGATTGCCCAACCGCGTCTGGCGGTAAATGCCGGTGCGGCGCAGGCCCAGCAGGCGCGAGGGCAGCCATGCCGCGCGCGCTTGCGAGAAATTTTCAACAATGCGGCGGTTCTCGGGGGTGAGGATCGCCTGCGCCTGCGCAAGGCTCGCGCAGTTCATGCTGTTCCAATGGCGAAAGCGCCCTGTCATGAGGTAACGGATGCGGTGGCAGCTGGCAAAAAAACCGCGATTGCAGCCGACCACGTTGCTTGCATGCTGACGGTAGGCGAGGGTGGGCTCGGGGTCATAGCGCACGATGCCGCCCGCGCCGCTGACCAGCTGGTACAGCCACCAATCATGGCTGGGCACGGCCTGGGTTTCGCCGGCGGTAACCAGCAACTGCCGCGCAGCTTCATTGAACACCATGGTGTTGCCACCGGCGATGCTTTGCACCAGCGCGTTGGCGAAGCCGGGCTGCTTGCTGAACCGTTGCGAATAGCCCACATGCGCGCCGCGCTCGTCGATCAGTTCGCTGCTGCTGCAATACAGCGCGGGCAGGTGGGTGGGAATGTCGGCCAGCGCGGCCACCGCGCGCGCCAGTTTATCGCTGTACCACACATCGTCATGGTCGGAGAACGCATAGTATTGCGCACGCAGGTCGGGGCGGCAGGCGAGGTTCAGGAAGTTGTGCACGAAGCCCTTGCCCGGCCCGCGATGCACGACCACCTGCCGTTCGGGGTAGCCTTCGCGGAATTGCTCCAGCAGGGCGAGGGTGCGGTCGCTGCTGCCGTCATCGTTCACATGCAGCGACCATTCGCCGTGGGTTTGCACCACATACGAGGCGAGTTGCTGCGGCAGAAACGGTGCGCTGTTATAGGTGCAAAGAAGAATGGCGACGTTAGCAGCCATAGCTGCCTTTACGCAGGGCGGCGCGGGCGCGTTCTTTGCCTTCTTCCACGGCGGGCTGGTCGAAGGGATTGATGCCCAGCATGCTGGCCACCAGCAGGCTTTCGGCAAAGGTGCGGGCCATGAGCTGGCAGAGGCCCGCTGCATTAAAATCGGTGCAGATTTTGCGCACCGGCAAATCATGCGCGACGAGCGTGTCGTAGGTCGCCTCCGCCGAGGCGATCAGCACATCGTGCAGGCTGTGGCCGTTCAGGTAATCCAGCCCGGCAATGTCATTGGTGGCGAGGGGTAGCAGCGCAGGTTTCGCGCGCGGGATGATGATGGTGAAGCATTTGTCGCGCGGGCCGCCGAGGTAAAGCTGCAACTGGCTGTGCTGGTCGAACGAGCCGATGGCGGTAATCGGCGTGGGGCCGATGCCATCTTTGCCGAGGCTTTCGCCCCAGAGCTGCTTGTACCATTTGGTGTAGGGCGCGAACGCATCGCCATAGGCCATCACCACATGCATGGCGCGCTCGGGCAGGCTGCTGGCAAACAGCGCGGCGGCCTGCAGAATATTTTTATCGCGTGCCTGCCAGATGGTGTCCCACTCGGCGCGGGCGCTGGCGAGGGCGGTGGCCACCTCCATGCCTGCATACAGCGCAGGCACCATGCCGACGCTGGAGAACACGCTGTAGCGCCCGCCCAGCCCGGCGGCATGCTCCCACACCGTCCAGCCCTGTTGCTGGGCGAGGGTGCGCAATGGGCGCTCGCCTGTGCTGGTAATCACCCGCACCAGCGGGGCCAGCGCATCGCCCAGCCCGAGGCTGCGGTAATGGGCGAGCACGGCCAGCGCGGTGGCCAGTGTTTCGACCGTTTCGCCGGATTTGCTGACCAGCAGCCAGCCCGTGCGCGTGGGGTTGCAGCGCTCCAGTAACTGGGCGGTGCTGGCGGCGTCGCAATGGTCGAGGAAGCGCACGCGCGCGCCTTCGGGGGCCACGGCGCACAGCGCCTGCGTGCCAAGGCTCGCGCCGCCGGTGCCGATGACGACCAGCTGGTCGGTGGCTTCGCGCCACGCGGCGATGGGCGCTTGCAGGGCGGCGAGCTGTGCGTCGTCCAGCGCGCTGACGATTGGTTGCTGCCGGGCGTAGCGCTCGGCCTGCTGCCAGTAATGTTCGGCATTGTCCATGCATTGCACGTAGCGCGCATGGTGGCTGGCGCTTACACCCTGAGTCAGGCATTGCTGGTCAATGAACATGGAAATCCGCGAGGCGCCTTGAGGAATTGTTGCGGGCTTTCTTTCCATAATTTGCGCGGCAAGTCTATTCATAAACGCCTATTTCGTCGCCCATCGCATGAGGCCGATGCCGCACAGGCTCGCCATCACCGAGCCGACGAAAATTCCCAGCGTGGCCGCCTCGCGCAATGCCGTGGTGTCGAAGGCCAGCAGATTGATAAACAGGCTCATGGTGAAGCCGATGCCCGCGATCACCCCCACCGCCAGCAGCACGCGCCAGCTGGTGCCTGCCGGGCGGTCGGCCAGCCCAAGTTTCACGCTCAGCCAGGTGGCGCTGAGAATGCCCAGCGGCTTGCCAAGGAAAAGCCCCAGCGCGATGCCCAGCGGCAGTGCCTCGCGCAAGGTATGCAGGCTCACCTGCGCGAGATGCACCCCGGCATTGGTGAACGCAAACAGCGGCAGGATGCCAAACGCAACATACGGATGGAGGATGTGCAGAAAATTGTTCAGTGGCGATGCACTGGTTTTGCCGTGCACGCGCATGGGAATGCACAGGCCGGTCACCATGCCCGCCACGGTGGTGTGGATACCGGCCATATGCACCAGCTGCCACAGCGCCGCCCCCAGCAGCAGGTAGCTCGCGATAAAGCGGTGGCCGCGGTAGCTCAGCAGCCCCATGCCGAGCGTCACGCCCGCGGCGGCGAGCAACGGCAGCCATTGCAACCCGCTGCTGTAGAACAGCGCGATAATGGCAATGGCGGCGAGGTCGTCGTAGATCGCAAGCGCGAGCAGGAAAATTTTGGCGCTGGCAGGCACGCGCGCGCCGCACAGGCCCAGCACGCAACTGGCAAAGGCAATGTCGGTAGCGGTGGGAATGGCCCAGCCGGAATGGTGCGCGGGAATCGCGTGGTTAAAGGCAAGGTAGATGAGCGCGGGGGCCGCAATGCCGCCCATGGCCGCCAGCAGCGGCAGCACTTTCTGGCTGCGTTGCGCCAGCACGCCTTCCAGCATTTCGCGTTTCAGCTCCATGCCGACCAGCAGGAAGAACACCGCCATCAGCCCATCATTGACGATGGCATGCATGCTGGCGCCCAAGAGCCGGGCATGCCGGAAGGCCTCGTAGGCAGGGGCCATGACGGAATTTGCGGCGGCCATGGCCGCCAACGCGCACAGGATCATGAACATGCCGCCCGCCGATTCGCGGGCGAGGAACGCGCGCAGTCTAGCCGCGCTGCGCATGGACTTTCTTCCCGTTCGGGGCATCGGCTTCGCACAGCCGCACGAACCATTCGGTGATTTTTTCCGGGGCGGGCAGGGTGGCGGCGTCTTCACCGGGGAAGGCTTTGGCGCGCATGCGCGTGCGCACCGCACCGGGGTCGATCAGGTTGGCGCGCACGGGCGTGCTCGCCATTTCCGCCGCGTAGGTGAGGGTGAGGTGCTCCAGCGCCGCTTTGCTCGCCGCATAGGGCCCCCAATAGGCCACCGCCGCGCTGGCCGCGCCCGAGGTCACCATCACCACGCGCCCGGCAGCGGCTTTGCGCAGCAGCGGATCGCAGGCGCGCAGCAGGCGGTAATTGGCGGTCACGTTGGTGGCAAACACCGCGTCGAATTCCGTTGGCGACGCGTGCGACACCGGCGAGAGCGAACCCAGCAAGGCCGCGTTGCCGATCAGGCAGTCGAGCGTGCCGAAACGCTCAAAGATGCTCGCGCCCAGCGCGTCGATCATGTCGCCCTGCCGCAGATCGAGCGGCACCAGCGTAGCGGCGCCGCCGGCCGCGCGGATCGCGTCGTCGACCTCTTCCAGCCCGCCGACGGTGCGGGCGCATAAAATCACATGCGCGCCCTCTGCGGCGAAGCGCTTGGCCACCGCCGCGCCAATGCCGCGTGAGGCCCCGGTAATCAGGGCGATTTTTCCGGCGAGCCTCACGACACCTCGCGCACGAAGGCGCGCGCGGTGTGGCCCGCCTCATAGTCGGTGAGGGGCACGGGGTATTCGCCGCTGAAGCAGGCATCGCAATATTGCGGCGCACCATTTTCGCGTTTGGCCTCGCCCACGGCACGATACAGCCCGTCCATCGAAATGAACGCCAGCGAATCGACGCCGATCAGCTTCGCCATTTCGGCGATGCTGTGAGTGGCGGCGAGCAGTTGGCTGCGCTCGGGCGTGTCGACCCCGTAATAGCAGCTATGGGTGGTCGGCGGGCTGGCGATGCGCATATGCACCTCGCTGGCCCCGGCTTCGCGCACCATGGTCACGATCTTTTTGCTAGTGGTGCCGCGCACGATCGAATCATCGACCAGCACCACGCGCTTGCCGTCGAGCGCGGCGGCGTTGGCGTTGTGTTTCAGCTTCACGCCAAGGTGGCGCACCGATTCGCTCGGTTCAATGAAGGTGCGGCCCACGTAATGGTTGCGGATGATGCCGAGATCGAACGGCAGGCCGGCGGCTTCGGCGTAGCCAATGGCGGCGGGCACGCCGGAATCGGGCACCGGCACCACCACATCAGCGGCGATGTTGCTTTCGCGCGCCAGCTCCGCGCCGATGGATTTGCGCACATGGTAGACGTTTTTCTGCGCCACCATCGAATCGGGCCGTGCGAAATAGACATATTCGAAAATGCACAGGCGCTGCGGCGCGGCGGTAAAGGGTTGCAGCGAGGTGATGCCGCTTTCGGTGATAATCACCATCTCGCCCGGTGCAATATCGCGCACGTAATCGCCGCCGATAATGTCGAGCGCGCAGGATTCGCTGGCCAGCACATGCGCGTCGCCCACTTTGCCGAGCACCAGCGGGCGCACGCCATGGGGGTCGCGCACGCCGATCAGCGCGTCGCCGGTCAGGATCACCAGCGAATAGGCACCCTCGACCTGTTTCAGCGCGTCGATCACGCGGTCTTCGATGCGCGCCGCCGCCGCGAGCGCCACCAGATGCACGATCACTTCCGTGTCCGAGGTCGAGGAAAAAAGCGCCCCGCGGCCAATCAGCGCGCGGCGCAGCGTGGCGGCGTTGGTGAGGTTGCCGTTGTGCGCGAGCGCAAACCCGCCCAGCGCCAGGTCGGCGTAGAACGGCTGGATGTTGCGCATGGTCGCGCCGCCTGCCGTCGAATAGCGGTTATGGCCGATGGCGTTCGGCCCGCGCAGGCCGCTGATGACTTCGGCGGAGTTGAAATTATCGCCGACCAGCCCGAAGGCGCGGTGCGAAAAGAACTGCCCCGCGTCGCAGCTCACAATCCCGGCGGCTTCCTGCCCGCGATGCTGCAGCGCATGCAGCCCAAGCGCGGTGTGGGCGCTGGCGTCGGGCGTGCCGAAAATGCCGAACACGCCGCATTCTTCGTGGAATCCGTCGAGTGCCATTATTCGACCTCCATGCGTTTTTTCAGCTCGTCGAGCGATTCCCACTCGACCGCCGGGGCGGTGTCGCCGCTTTCTTTTTCCTGCTCCATCGCCTTGATGATGTTCGGCTTTTCTTCATCGGCCGGGGCATCCTCGCTATCTTTGTCTTTCAGCGGGGTCAGGTCGTTCAGGTAATTGGGCGCCACCTGCGCCAGCCATTTGGCGGATTTTTCAACATAGGGGCGGCTTTTCGCCGTTTGCACCCATTCGGGGTAATCGTCTTCGCGCAGCACCAGCCCCATCATGAAATAGGCGATGGACAGCAGCAACACGCCGCGCGCCACGCCGAACGCCAGCCCGAGGATATTATCGAACAGCCCCACATCCGAGCCGGTCTTCACGTATTTCAGCAATACGCGGTTGATGATGGAGATGACAATCAGCGCGCACAGGAAGGTGCCCATGGCGGCAAGGCCGCTCGCGATCACCGGGCTGTTCACCTGCGGCTGCACATATTCGGCGGCGTGGGGGAAGGCGTAGAGCGTGATGATGGCCGCGCCGATCCATGCGCCCAGCGACAGGATCTCGCGAATGAAGCCGCGGAAAAACGACAGCAACGCCGACAGGCCGACCACCGCCAGCACGATCAGGTCGAACAGGTTGAAGCTCGTTTCTACCATTTATTCCTCCAGTAGCAGTCGCACCAGCGCATCGACATGCCCCACCGTGCGTGCGGTCTTTCCGCTGCCCTTACTAGGGGGAATCACCGCCTGAGTAAAGCCCAGCGATGCCGCTTCTTTCAGCCGCGTATCGGCGCGCGGCACGCTGCGGATTTCGCCGGTCAGGCCGATTTCGCCGAAGCTGGCCATGTTGGCCGGCAGCGGGCGGTCGAGCATGGCCGAGAGCAGGGCCAGCGCCGCCGCCACATCGGCAGCCGGTTCGTTGATTTTCATGCCGCCGGCCACGTTCAGGAACACTTCCTTATCGGCAAAGCGCATGCCCGCGCGGGTTTCCAGCACGGC
>JBIISI010000010.1:0-42360 GCA_044341105.1 Rickettsiales bacterium
CGGCGAGGATCATGGCGAGGCGCGCCCCGTCGAACCCCACGGTGGCGCGCCGCGGCGTGCTCATGGTGCTGGGCGATACCAGCGCCTGAATTTCGCACAGCAGGGGGCGCGTGCCTTCCATGCCCGCAAACACGGCGGCACCGGAAACGGCGCTGTCGCGCGTGTGCAAAAACAACGCCGAGGGGTTGGCGACTTCTTCCAGCCCGCCTTCGTTCATTTGAAAGACACCGATTTCATCGGTCGCGCCGAAGCGGTTCTTCACCGCGCGCAAAATGCGGTAATACTGCCCGCGATCGCCCTCGAAATACAGCACCGTATCGACCATGTGTTCGAGCACGCGCGGCCCTGCGATCTGGCCGTCTTTAGTGACGTGGCCGACCAGCAGCAGCGCGAAGCCGCGCTTCTTGGCGGCGCGAATCAGCTCATGCGCGCTGGTGCGCACCTGCGCCACCGTGCCGGGGGCGGAATCGAGCGAATCGACGAACATGGTCTGGATCGAGTCGATCACCAGCACATCGGGCGCGCCCACATGGTCGACGCTGCTTAAAATATCGCGCACGCTGGTGGCGGCAGCCAGTTGCAGCGGCGCGTTCGCCAGCCCCAGCCGCTGCGCGCGCAATTGAATCTGGTTCAGCGACTCCTCGCCCGACACATACAGCACCTGTTTGCCGCTGCGCGCGAGCGCGGCGCAGGCCTGCAGCAGCAGCGTCGATTTGCCGATACCGGGGTCGCCGCCGAGCAGAATGGCCGAATCGCCCACCAGACCCCCGCCGAGCACGCGGTCAAGTTCGGCGATGCCGGTGGGCAGCCGCGCCGGGGCGGCTGCGTAATCGTTCAGCTGGGCGGTTTCCAGCCCTTTGGTTTTGCCGGGTTTCAGCCCCTTGGGCGTGGCGGTGACGGTTTCTTCGACCAGCGTGTTCCACGCCCCGCACGCATCGCACTTGCCCGCCCATTTCGGGTAGCTCGCGCCGCAGGACTGGCAGACAAAAACAGCGGAAGATTTGGCCATGCGCGCTTTGTAGCGGGCAGCCGCGCCGAAGGCAATCGGCTATGCGCGGCCTGTGCCTTTGAACGGCTTGGGGAAGGTCGAGATATCGACGACGACGGCGTCGGGTATCGCCGGTGGCGTGAGCCCATAGCGGTCGACCCGGGCGCGCGAGGCTTCGTAGAGTTTCTCGATATCGGCCGCCTGGAATTCGGCGGGGAAAAGCTCGGGGTCATGTTTCAGCAGTTTACTGACCAGCTGCCGGCCATCGACCGCGCGGTAATAGGGCGAGAGCACCCGCGATTTCTCCGCCGAAGCGCCCGAGGCGCATTCCAGCAGCAGCATCATTTTGCGGTTGGTTGGGTGGTCGTCGAGCATGCCGCGCTGGTCGGCTTTGGTGATGATGTCGCGCGTGAACGCCGCGCCGCCCACGGCCACCAGCACCCCGTTATGTTTGAAGGTGTGCTCCACAATCGCGCTGCTGAGATCGAGCAGTTTGCCGGGCAGGCGCTCCACATGGGTGTAATGCGCGAACATGTTTTCGTCTTCGAAGTTCGATTCGATCAGCAAGCCGCGATTATAGAAGCTGCCGCGGCCGTGGGCGTGATGGTTGTCGTTGGCGCTGTCGCGCGATTGCTTCAGCATCTGGCTGATGCCTTCGGGCTTGAAGCGGCCTTCTTCCACATAGGCCTTCGCCGGGTCAAGCGCATGGATCATCATGTCGATGGCGATGGCGGAATCGTATTGCTCCTGCGCGCTCATGCGCGACCAGCTCTCGCCGCCTGCGCCCACCACCGTCACCGGTTTGCGCGCATCCAGCTCGGGCACGTTATCATTGGCTTCTACCAGCATGACCTGCTTCTTGCTCAGTCGCTCGCGAATCGCGTCGAGGGTCATGGGTGTGGTAACGGGCACCATGGCGACCGGCACGCGGCCAAGCCGCGCGATCATGCCGTCCACAAAGCGGTCGCGCCCGTTCTTTGTTTGCCACTGGTCAATCGCTTCGGCGTTATGGCGCGAGAATTCCAGCTGCTTGTCCATCAGGTGCTGCTGGTGCTTGATCAGCATGTCGAACCCGCGCGCATCCAGCCCGCCAAACATGGCTTCCAGGCCTAGCTGCACGGCAGTGGTGTGGTAGGTGCCGCCCGAATCGGAGCTGACCACGAAAGGAATGTTGTGTTCCACCATTTTGGTGAAGGGAATCTGCCGGAGATCGTCGACATTGTTAAGGGCGATAACGGAAGACGAGTTGGGCTCGAAAAACAGGCGCGGATTTTCCGGATCGGCGCTTAGTTCCTCTGCCAGCTCAACGGTTTCACCGTCCATGCCATAGACCCCGTGGCCGATGCCGAACAGCAGGTTTTTGTGGCGCTTGGCAATGCGCAGCATCTCTTTCACGTTGCCGAGGTTTTTGTCGTTCTCTCCCGCGTGGGCGCGAATGAATGCCCCGGGCTTATGTTCGTTTGCCCAGTCGCAGAACTGGTCGAGCAGTTTTTCAAAATCACTGGTTTTGTTCAGCTCATAGCCCAGAATATCGATGCCGACGATGTAGGGGCTATCCAGCAGGATTTTGGCTTTTTCGAGCGTTTCTTCAATTTTTGGCAACGGCATGGTGCGCGGAATGCCGACCATGAAACGTAGCTGCACATCTTTCGTCGCAGGGTCGTTGGCGATCTCGTCCATCGCCTCGTGCACCACGCGCAGCAATTCCGGGTTGTCTAGCCCCACATAGCTCACCGTCGCGTATTTAATGCCCTGGCGCGCATATTCACGCGCCATCTGCACAATGATATCTTTCGTGAGCTCTTTGTTTTTGGTCAGCGGATAACGATAATAATACGCATCGTTTTCCATTTCCGAGAAGGTCGATTGCCGGTCGGTCGGCATGGCCATGAGCGCTTCCAGCCGTTGCAACTCGTCGGGGCGAAGCTCGGTCACCGGCACGGCTTCCACCGTTTTGGAAAGCACCACGCCGGGCTTCTCGCGCGGCGGGAAATTCACGCGCGGCACTTCCTTGCGCATCTCGTTCGGGAAGCGCACATAGCTCACTTCAATCCCGGCGTCGTGCAGCCATTCCAGCGGGTAATACGCATGGTGCTTGCGTGCCACTTCGAGCAGCCCATGCGGGCTGATCTGGCCGGAACTGTGGGTATGGAAGTCGGTAAACACGGCGGTGCGGGCTTTGGGCGCCAGCGCTTCATCCAGCGCGTAGGGCATGGCGCGGTGGAACGTGCCGATGCGGCGCACCTCGCTCACGGTCAGCGGGCGCTTCATGGTGCGGGTCAGTTCGCCGTTGGGCTCGATGCTGTAGCGGCCAATCGGTTCCAGCCCGAGCCGCAGGGTGAATTCGCGCTCCAGCGGTGGGAAGGTAACCGTATTCCCCTCGCGCTTGATCTGGTCTTTTTCGATGCCCTCGATGTTAATGAGGCCCAGCAATGCCTGCTGCAGCCGCGGCCATGGCGCAGATTTATCGGCCACCGATACGCTAAGCTGGTTGGTTTCTTCGTTGAAATCCAGGTGCAGCGCGTAAAAGCGGTTATAATCCAGATCGTGGTTTTTACGAATAATCATGGTTTTACCATATTACCATACTGGCGGGCAAAAATGAAGATTCCGTGAAGAAGGCGCTGGGTTTAAACGCTTTTGCTGCGGCCTTCGACGTGGATGGGGCCGTCGGCGCGGCCATGCACGAACTGGTCGACATAGGGGTTGCCGGATTTGTCGATCATGCCGACCGGGCCTTCCCACACGATTTTTCCCTGATAAATCATCGCCACGCGGGTGGCAATTTTGCGCACGCTGGCCATGTCGTGGGTGATGGTCACGGTGGTGGCGCCCAGCTTCTTCACCTGCGCCACGATCAGGTCGTTAATCACGTCGGACATGATGGGGTCGAGGCCGGTGGTCGGCTCGTCGAAGAAGATGATTTCCGGGTTGTTGGCGATGGCACGGGCCAGCCCCACGCGCTTGGCCATGCCGCCGGAAAGCTCGGCGGGGAATAAATCGGCGGTCTCGGGCTTCAGGCCCACGGCCTGCAGTTTCTCGACCGCCACGTCATACAGTTGTTTCTTGCTTAAGCCTTTCTGGCTTTGCGCCACGGCGAACGTGATGTTGCGCCAGACCGGCAGCGAATCGAACAGCGCACCGCCCTGGAACAGCATGCCGAATTTGCGCAGGAACGGTTCGCGCTCGCTGAAGCTGAGATGGGTGGCATCGGCCCCGTCGACCAGAATCTGGCCGCTATCGGGCTTCACCAGCCCCAGCACCGATTTGATGGTGACCGATTTGCCCGAACCGGAGCCGCCGATAATCACCAGCGATTCGCCTTCCTCGACATCAATCGTCACGCCGTCGAGCACCAGTTTTTTGCCGAAGCGCTTATGCAGGTCGATCAGTTGGATTTTCTTGCTCATACGGAGAAAAACACCTCCGTCAGCATGTAGTTGGCGAGCAGGATGAGGATGCTGGCCGACACCACCGCGTTGGTGGTGGCCGCGCCCACGCCCTGCGCCCCGCCTTTGCTGTGGTAGCCGCAATAGCAGCCCATGAGCGCGACGATGAAGCCGAAGGCGCTGGCTTTCACCAGCCCGGTCATCACGTCGAACCAGGCGAGGAAATTCCACGTATTGTTGATGTAGGGCATGGGCGCGAAGCCGAGCGCGTTCACGCTCACCGCGTAGCCGCCGAAAATGCCGATAATGTCGCCCACGAACACCAGCAGCGGCAGCATCAGCGCGGCGGCGAACAGGCGGGGGAAGAGCAGGTATTTAAACGGGTTGGTCGAAAGCGTCACCAGCGCGTCGATCTGTTCGGTCACGCGCATGGTGCCGATCTCGGCGGCAAAGGCGGCACCGATGCGCCCGGCCACCATCAGCCCCGCCATGACCGGCCCCAGCTCGCGCGTGATGGCGAGCGCGACGATAATGGGAATGGATTGTTCGGCACCGAAATCGGCGAAGCCGGAATAGGATTGCAGGGCCAGCGCCGCGCCGGTGAACAGGGTGGTGAGGCCCACCACCGGCAGCGAATAATAGCCGATTTCAATAATCATGCGGCCAAACTGGCCGAAATAATAGGGCGGGCGCACGCCATGCGAAATCACCGCGCCCATGAAGATAAACAGCCGGCCGATCGCGCTCAGGAAATTGAGGAACACGCGGCCGATCGTGGCGAGGGGATTGGAGTGGGCGAGGCTGCTCATGCGCCATCGCTTAGCGGAAGCTGCGGCGAATGCCAAGCTATTCGTATACCCGCGCCACCCGGCTGCCGATGCGCGTGAGCACCTCGTAGCCGATGGTGCCGGCGGCATGGGCCACGTCGTCCACCCGGATACCGTCGAAATCGCCCAGCAGCAGGAAGGGCGCGCCTTCGACCAGCAGATCATCGGGCACGGAAGACACGTCGAAGCACAGCATGTCCATCGTCACGATGCCGACCAGCGGCACTTTGTGCCCGCCGATATAGGCCACGGGGTCGCGGCTGCTGCGCAGGTAGCCATCGGCATAGCCGCTGGCGACGGTGGCGATTTTGCTGCCGCGCGGGCAGCGCATGGTGGCGTTGTAGCCCACGAACTGGTCGCGCTCCAGCGTGCGCAGCATCAGCATCGGCGCCATCCAGGTGGCGGTGTGCAGCATCGGGTTGTCGGCACCCACCTGCGGGGCGATGCCATAGAGCGCGCAGCCGGGGCGGGCGAGGTCGAAATGGTAATGTGCATCGAGGTAGATACCGCCCGAATTGCACAGTGAAGCGGGGATTTCCGGCGCGAGGTTGCGCGCATGGTTGAACCAGTTGAGTTGCTCGCCGTTTTCGGGGTGGCTTTTCTCGGGTGCGCAGGCGAGGTGGCTCATCAGCAGGCCGACGCGGCAATCGCGCAGTAGCTCGCTGTTTTTTTGCAGCAATGCCTCAAGCTCCAGCGGTTGCACGCCCATGCGGCCCATGCCGGTATCGACATGCAGGGCAGCGGTGGCATGGGGAAATTCTTTGGCCACCGGCGTCCAGCGCGCCAGCTGTTCGGCGGAATTCAGCACCGGAATGATGCGGTGCTGGCGGAAGGCGAATTCCTCGCCCGGCTGCACGCCATGCAGCACCAGAATGCGCCGGTCGGGCAGGGTTTGGCGCAGGGCGAGCGCCTCGTCGAGCGTGGCGACGAAGAACGTGTCGCACCCGGCTTCGGCCAGTGCTTCGGCGATGGGGCGCATGCCCAGCCCATAGGCATCGGCTTTCACCACGGCGCTGGTTTCGCGGCCGCTGAACTGGTCGCGCAGGCGCTTCCAGTTCGCCACAATCGCGCCGGTATCGACGGTGAGGGTCGGGGTTGGGAACATGGGGTTTCGAGTTGTCGGTTGCGGGTTGTGGGTAATGGGATTGTCGTAACCCCACCACTCGCAACGCGCAACCCGAAACCCGCAACCGCCTTCGCGCTAATAATACTGCTCGGGCAGGTATTCGGGTTTCACGTAGTCGTGGAACAGGGTGGCTTCGGATTTGAATTGCAGCGTCACCGTGTCGACCGGGCCGTTACGGTGCTTGGCCACGATCACGTCGGCGAGGCCGTGCACCTTCTCCATTTTTGCCTGCCATTCGGCGTGCTCGGGCGTGCCTTCGCGCGGCTGCTGGCGCTGCACGTAATATTCCTCGCGGAACACGAACATCACGATGTCGGCGTCCTGCTCGATTGAGCCGGATTCGCGCAGGTCGGCCAGTTGCGGGCGTTTGTCTTCGCGCTGCTCGACCGCGCGCGAAAGCTGCGACAGCGCGATCACCGGAATGTCGAGCTCCTTGGCGATGGCTTTCAGCCCCTGCGTAATTTCCGACACTTCCTGCACGCGGTTGGCCTGGCTGTTGGTGCTCGACGGGCGCAACAACTGCAAATAATCGATCACCAGCACGCTCACGTTGTGCACGCGCTTCAGGCGGCGCGCGCGCGAGCGCAGCGCAGCAATGGAAAGCGCCGGCGTGTCGTCGATATGCATCGGCAGTGCGTTCATCTGGTGGGTGCCTTCCACCAGCCGCTGGAATTCTTCCTGCGTCAAATCACCGCGCTGGATTTTGTGCGAGCTGATATTGGTCACCGTCGCCATCAGGCGCATGGCGAGCTGTTCGGCTGACATCTCGAGCGAGAAGAAACCGACGGAGCGCGGCTTCTCGCCACGCTGGTGGGCGTCTTCGTCTTCGCGGCCAAGCGCGGCTGCGGCGTTGTAGGCGATGTTCATGGCGAGCGCCGTTTTGCCCATCGACGGGCGACCGGCGAGGATGAGAAGATCGCTCGGGTGCAGGCCGCCCAGCAGCTTGTCCATGTCCTTCAGGCCGGTGGTGACGCCCACCACCGAGCCGGATTGCTGGTAGGCTTTCTCAGTGCGGCTCAGCGCGTCCTGCAGCGAATATTTGAGTTCCTTGAAGCCGCCTTCGCCGTCGCCTTCGGTGGCGAGGCGGAACAGCTGCTGTTCCACGTTTTCCACCTGCGCGATACCGCCATGCTCGTTCTGCGGGTCATAGGCGCCGACCACCGCGCCTTCGCCGATGGTAATCAGGCGACGCTTGATCGCGAGGTCGCGGATGATGCGCGCGTAATCATGGATGTTGACGATGGAAATGGCGCTCGCCACCAGCCGCGCGAGGTATTGGTCTTCCACGCCTTCCTGCCCGGCGAAATGGTGTTTCAGTGTGACGGGATTGGCGATCAGCCCCTTGTCGTGGAACTGCAGGATCGCTTTGTAGATACGCTGGTGGATCACCGCGTAGAAATCGTCGGGCACGAGGCTGGTGCCGACATGGTTCAGCGCCTCGTTGTTGGCGAGGATGGCCCCCAGCACCGCCTGTTCGGCCTCGAAGTTATGCGGCGCTTCTTTCGGCGCGGGCGTGGCGATGGGCGGCTGGGAAATGGGGGTGACGGTGGCCATGAAGCAATCAATTCCAGAAGTGAGCGGAGGATCACCATACGCAGCGATGGTGACGGTTCCATGACAGGGGAAGGGTTATGCACATCGTAGCACAAACTACATGGCCAACCAAGGATGGAAGCGCGTAAGCGCGCCGCCGGCGAATGGGGATAACTATTTCAGCAGCTCGGTAGGCCTGACACCGAGGGCGGTGGCAATTTCCTGCAGGACCAGCAGGGTCATGTTGCGCTGGCCGCGCTCCAGTTGCGACAGATAGCCGCGTTGGATGTTGACGCGAAACGCCAGCTCCTCCTGCGAAAGCCGATGCGCCACACGTAACCGACGAATATTCGCGCCAACGGTTTTGCAGATATCCATGCCGCAGAATGTTCACTATAGACAACATAGATCAGTACACTATAGTATCCTTTTATGCGACGGCTGCAATGTTCCATCGGCGTGGATATCCTGCGCACCCTGCTGGTGCTGGGTGGGGCGGCATGGCTGCTGCTGGCGCTCATCAGCTGGCACCAGCCGCTGGAACTGCGCCTGCGCATCGAGCGCGGGCTGCCGGTGCGCTAAAAGAAAAACCCGGCGCACGTTGCCGTGGCCGGGTTTTATGGATGGGTCGGAACCCGGACTTAGGCGTCGTCGCCTTCGTCGAGAAGGGCTTGCACCACTTCTTCCGCTTCTTCGTTATCGGCCAGTTCTTTTTCCAGCAGCGATTCAGCGTTGCGGGCCACGGTGATTTTCAGCGTCACCGGAACTTCCGGGTGCAGGTGAATCACGGCTTCGTAAACGCCGAGGCTTTTGATCGCACTGTTGAGGTCGATCAGGCGACGCTCGATCGGCGTGCCGGCTTCCTCGAGGGCGTCGGCCACGTCACGCACCGATACCGAACCGTAGAGTTTGCCGTCATCCGCCGCCTGGCGAATGATGCTAACGGCCAGGGTGCCCAGTTGCTTAGCCTGGGCTTCGGCGGCGCTTTTTGCGTCGGCGTTCTGCTTTTCAAGCACGGCGCGCTTGCTCTCGAAATACGCGATGTTTTCCTGCGTGGCGCGCAGCGCTTTTTGCTGCGGCAGCAGGAAGTTGCGGGCAAAGCCGTCGCGGACTTTTACGGTGTCGCCAACGCCACCAAGGCGGGCAATACGTTCAAGAAGGATTACTTGCATGGTCGTTCTCCTTACGACTGCACGACATACGGCAGCAACGCGAGGTTGCGGGCGCGTTTGATCGCTTGGCTGAGGGCACGCTGCTTCTTCGCCGATACCGCAGTGATGCGGCTCGGGAGGATTTTGCCACGCTCGGAAATGAAGCGTTGCAGCAGTTTCACGTCTTTGTAGTCGACGGTCGGGGCGTTCGGGCCGGAGAGCGGGCAGCTCTTGCGACGGCGGAAGAACACTTTGCGGCCGGGGCCGGCAGCGCCTTCAGCGCGTTCCGGACGGGGGGTGCGTTGTTCACTCATGGTCATCTCTCCTTACGCGGCTTCGTAGCTGTCGCCGGTTTTTTGCTGCAGCATCACCGACGGGGTGGCATCCAGTTTCTCAACGCGTACGGTGAGTTTGCGGATGATGTCCTCGTTGATGCCGATCTGGCGCTCGAGTTCTTTCAGCGCTTCGGCCGAGCAATCGAGGCCGAGCATGGTGTAATGCCCTTTGCCGACTTTGTTGATTTTGTAGGCGAGGGTGCGCACACCCCAATATTCGTTTTTCACCACCGAGCCTTTCAGGCCGGTGACGATGCCCGTCAGTTGCTCGGTGAGCTTGGCGACTTCGGCCTTGCCCATATCCGGGCGCACAACGAAGGTCACTTCATACAGTGCCATGGTCTTCCCTTTTCATTAACGGCCCGCTTCGACTGCGCCACCCCATGTGACGCACCCACGAACCTGTGGATTAATGTTCCTCCCATCGGAAGGAGCGGGGCTTTTAGGCAAAAACGGGGGGGAATGCAAGGGGTTTCTTTATCCATAAATTGTCACGCAACTGTCATATTGCATTAAGTTATACTTAATAATTAAAGCGCAATCCTATGGGTAAGAGGAAATTATCAACCCCACCAAGGAGCAAACCATGACTGAACCTACCGAAACCACCATTACGCCTAAAGCCCCGGAAATCACAGCAAACATTGCGGCTGCGGTGCCGGTGGTGATCAACCATGTCGAAGTGAATGTGCAGCAACCCGTGCGGGCCGCTCGGACAAGAAGCCATCAACCGGCAGGCCATACCCCGATAGTCGCGCCATCAAAACCACCGGTAGGCATTCCCCGATCCACTGCAGTGGCGACGGGGCAAAGCGGTTCAAACCATGATAATGGCGTCACTCACCATCAGGATTATGAATATGGCAAAGAGCGCCATACCCTGACCGATCGTGATGGCAGCACCGTCACCGTGGTGCGTGATGCGGAGAATAGTAATTACCGTGTTACGTTTGACGATAAGAAGGCAAAATTTGTCACCACCAGCGACGAGCCGGGTTTCACCGGTACCCGCCGTGTGCCTTATGGCTATGGCGGCGTTAAATCGTTCAAAATGGAAGCATCGACCGGCAGCACGTTCCATGGTGCAACGCTTTACTGTCAGGATGATGTGGCCCCAGTACGTCTGGTAGGCATCTTACCGACCATTGATTTGGATACCATCACCACCAATAATAAGGTGATTGACACAACCACGGTACAGGAAATCAGAAGCTTTCTGAAGCGCAATCCTGAACTTGGGGCGGAGCTCGCCAAAATGAACGTGCCGGTGACGGAAGTCGCCGGTGAAAGCCAGACCGTTAGGGATCTGGGCAGGTTTGATCCGAAGATACAAGCCTGCCCTCGCGGGAAGAACGACGAGTATATCGTTCCGCGAGGCAAATAACATGGGAAGGCCCCTGACGGGGCCTTCTTTTTTAAGTGCGCCGTACAGGCATCATTCCCAAGCCCTGCCGCCGGGCACTATGCATAAAAACTCCAATAAGGTGCGCTGTCGCGCGTGGCATTGCCGGAATGATCGGGCCGCTGGGCGGGCGCGGTGGCAAGTTTAGGGCTTTGCGCCAGGCCCTGCCGTGTCCGCCCGGCATGCCGGGCCACGGTAGGGAAGGTGGGGGTAATGGGGCTAATCATGGTTTGATCCTTTTTTATTTTTTACCACCTTAGGCGAGCAGGCATCAGGAATCTGTTGGGAAGGGTGGGCTTGCCATTTGCGGCAAAGACGGCTAGCCATGCGCCCAAAATAAAGGAGCATCCGATGACGACCGCATTCATCTTCCCCGGCCAGGGTAGCCAGGCCATTGGCATGGGCAAAGCCCTCAGCGAGGCTTTTTCTACCGCGCGCGAAGTCTTCCAGGAAGTAGATGAAGCACTTTCGCAGCCGCTGTTTAAGCTCATGCAGGAGGGGCCGGATGCCGACCTCACCAGCACCGAGAACGCGCAGCCTGCCATTATGGCGGTGTCGCTGGCGACCTTCCGTGTGTTGGAGAAAGAAACCGGCCTGAAGATTGCCGATGCTTCCTGCGTGGCGGGCCATTCGCTGGGTGAATATTCGGCGCTGACGGCAGCGGGTACCTTTAGTGTAGCCGATGCGGCGCGGCTGCTGCGCATTCGCGGCAATGCCATGCAGGCGGCGGTGCCGGCGGGCAAAGGCGGCATGGTCGCCATCATCGGCCCGGATTTCGATGCCGTGCAGGAAATCGTGCGCGAGGCGCGTAACCGCGCTATCAGCGAGATCATCGAGATCGCCAACCAGAACAGCACCAACCAGACGGTGATTTCCGGTTCGGCCCGCGGCATGGAAATCGCCATCGAAGTGGCAAAAGAAAAAGGCGCCAAGCGCGCCCTGCCGCTGCCGGTTTCCGCCCCCTTCCATTGCAGCATGATGCGCCCCGCTGCCGTGCGCATGAAAGAAGCGCTGGCGGGGGCTGCGATGCACAACCCCGCGGTGCCGTTGGTGGCCAACGTGACCGCCGAATTCGCGCGCGACGCGGGCATCATCCGCGAATTGCTGGTGGAGCAGGTGACGGGCATGGTGCGCTGGGTCGATTCGGTGGAAACCATGAAAGCCCGCGGCATCACCAAAGTGATCGAGATCGGCCATGGCAACGTGCTGACCGGCCTCATCAAACGCATCGCCCCGGAAATCGCGACGGTGAACATCGCCAGCCCGGAAGATTTGGATAGCTACGCGAAAGTAGCGTAGTTCTGGATTTTAGTGCGAGCGGTGCTGTTTTGCAGCGCATTCCTGCGCTTTCTGGAAGGGTAGGATATAACGGTGCTGCGCCACGGCATCGGTGGTGCTTTCCTGATCCCGCCATGGGAACAAGCCAAAGAGCCGCACTTCTTTTTCTTTACCGGCGGCGTTTTCATCGCGGTGGCGCATGCCGCTTCCGCTATGGTCGACTTCGCCGTGCAGAAGGCGAAGCTGGGCTTCCGGCGTAAGGCCGGTCAGCATGGCATCGACCTCGGCTTTCGCGCGTTGAAAACATTCGCGCCGCTCCGGCGAACTCCCGTGTCGACGATGCTTGCTGGCGGCACTTTTACCCATGGGGCACTCCTTTATTTATTTGGAGTACCTTACCACAGGAATATGACAGCTTCATGACAGTTTTCGGATGACTTTCCAGTTATCTCACCCTATTGGCGGAGCCCAACAGGAGATTCGTATGACCGCACTCACCGGAAAAAAAGCACTCGTCACCGGCGCCTCGGGTGGCATTGGCGGGGCCATTGCCAAGGCCTTGAAAGAAGCCGGCGCGCAGGTCGCTATCAGTGGCACGCGCGTGGAAGCGCTGGAAGCGCTGAACGCCGAGCTGGGCGGCGGTTGCGCCATTCTGCCCTGCAACCTGACCGATGCGGCGGCGGTGGAAGCCCTGCCAGGGCAGGCCGAAGCGGCGCTGGGCGGGCTGGATATTCTGGTGTGCAACGCGGGCGTGACCAAAGACGGCCTCGCCATGCGCATGAAGGACGAGGATTTCGATCAGGTGATCGCCATCAACTTGAAATCGACCTTCCAACTGAACCGCGCGGTGCTGCGCCCGTTCATGAAGGCACGGGCGGGGCGGATTATTAATATCAGCTCCGTGGTGGCGGTGATGGGCAATCCCGGGCAGGCGAATTATTGCGCCTCCAAGGCGGGGATGATCGGCATGAGCAAATCGTTGGCGCAAGAAGTGTCGTCGCGCGGTATCACCGTGAACTGCGTGGCCCCCGGTTTCATTAAAACGGCGATGACCGATAAGCTGAACGAAGACCAACAGAAGCGCATTACCGACAACATCCCCGCCCAGCGCTTCGGTCTGCCGGAAGATATTGCGGCGGGTGTAGTGTTCCTGGCCAGCGATGCGGCGAGCTACATCACCGGTCAGACGCTGCATATTAATGGCGGCCTGTTGATGCCGTAACCGTGCGCGGTTACTCGAGCACGAACCCCGGCGCGAATTCGTTGTAGTTGCAGGTGATCTCCTCGCCTTCGGCAATGTCCTTAATGGCATAACCGTAGGAGCCGATTTCTTTGAAATCGGTGTTGGGCGTGTCGCTGTGGTTCATGAAGCGGCCATGATCGCCATCGAGGATAATTTTGTCCGGGTAGAGATGGTGCGGGTAGCTGTAACGGTTTAAGAAACCGCGCATCGGCTCGGGCAGGGTGGTGAGCAGCGATTTGTCGAACACCGGGTCGAGCCCTTCCATCAGCTCCCAGATGACCTGGCCTTTCTTCACCGGCTCGCCGGCGAAGATGCCGTTACCCTGAATACCGCTGGGCGCGATGTAGGTCTTAATGGTCATCATGGATAGTTCTCCTATCGTGTCATCCCAGCGAAAGCAGGAATCTCCTTTTTCCGCAAGGGGATTCCTGCTTGCGCGGGAATGACAAATCGGGCCCATTATCCCCACGTCGGAGACCCCCCTCACATTTTTCTTCCCATGCCAGCCGCCCTATGCTACTTCCCGCCCATTCTACGGCACTCATGCCGAAAGACGACAAACAAACTAATGAGGATACCATGTCTGACGTAGCACCCCGCGTGAAGAAAATCGTTGTTGAGCATCTTGGCGTTGAAGAAGCGAAAGTCACCCCAGAAGCAAACTTCATCGATGATCTGGGCGCTGATTCGCTCGATACCGTTGAGCTGGTAATGGCATTCGAAGAAGAATTCGGCGTGGAAATCCCCGATGAGGCCGCCGAGAAGATCCAGACCGTGGCTAACGCCATCGAGTTCATCGAGAAAAACGCCGCGTAAGGCTATTGAGAATGGATGCAAAAGCGCGGGCACGCCTTACCGGCTGCCGCGCTTTTGTTTTTAGTACCGTCATCCCTGCGTAAGCGGGGATCCAGCCAAGGGGCTGATGGTTTGACTGGATGCCCGCCTGAAGCGGGAATGACAACAGGGTAGAGGAGCTTTAGTTATGACGCGTCGTGTAGTGGTTACCGGAATGGGCATCGTCTCGCCGCTGGGTGTGGGTGTGGATTTTGTATGGCAGAACATCATTGCCGGGAAGTCGGGTATTCGCCCCATCACCAAATTTGAAACGGACGACCTGCCGGCCAAAATTGCTGGCGATGTGCCCAAAGGCACCGGCCCGGGTGAATACAACCCCGATGCAATCATCGAGCCCAAAGAGCAGCGCAAAATGGATGAGTTCATCCATTTCGCCATCGTCGCCGCCGATGAGGCGATCAAAGATTCCGGCATCGACCTCACCACCGAAGAAAAGCGCATTCGCGCGGGTGTGATGATCGGCTCCGGCATCGGCGGCCTGCCCGAGATCGAGCGCACCGTGACGCTGATGAACGAGAAGGGCCCGCGCCGCGTGTCGCCGTTCTTCATTCCGGCATCGCTCATCAACCTGGCCTCGGGCCAGGTGAGCATTAAATATGGCCTCAAAGGCCCCAACCATGCGGTGGTGACCGCCTGCAGCACCGGCGCGCATGCGATCGGTGACGCGGCGAAAATGATCCAGCGCGGCGATGCTGACGTGATGGTGGCGGGCTCGGCCGAAGCGACCATCTGCCGTATCGGCATGGCGGGCTTCGCGGCGGCCCGTGCGCTCAGCACCGGCTACAACGACACCCCGGAAAAAGGCTCCCGCCCGTGGGACGAAGGCCGCGACGGCTTCGTGATGGGCGAGGGCGCGGGCATTCTGGTGCTTGAAGAATACGAGCACGCCAAAGCCCGCGGCGCGAAAATCTACGCCGAGTTTGGTGGCTATGGCCTCAGCGGCGATGCCTACCACATCACCAGCCCGGCGGATGATGGCGATGGCGGGTTCCGCTCCATGCAAATGGCGCTGAACGACGCGGGCATGAAGCCGGCAGACATCGGCTACATCAACGCCCACGGCACCAGCACGCCCAAGGGCGACGAGATCGAAGCCGGGGCCGTGCGCCGCCTGTTCGACGGTGTCGATATGAGCATGAGCAGCACCAAATCGGCCATCGGTCACCTGCTGGGGGGCGCGGGGTCGGTGGAAGCGATCTTCGCCATTCTGGCGGTGAAGACCGGCGACCTGCCGCCGACGCTGAACCTTGAGAACCCAAGCGAGTCGGTGAAGGGCATGGACCTTGTGCCGCTCAAGTCGAAGAAGAAAAATGTCAATGCTGCGCTGAGTAACAGCTTCGGCTTCGGCGGCACCAACGCGAGCCTGATCTTTAAAAAAGCGGCGTAAGACCCACCGGTTTTTCGGTAGACTCGCCCTGCGGCAATCTAGGGTATTCAAGGGGTTGTTGCGGTGAAGCATGGCATGGTGTGACATTCCGTGCGTTTGGATAGCGCAGCGATCCTGGGGCGTACTAATCCTAACGCCGCATCGCGGCCCCGGGAAGCGGTGAGGCGTTGAAGCGCCCTGACCCCTGCGATGCGTTCAGCCGCACGCGCTAATTACACGTCACCCCACGCGTGGGTATGTAGGCGTTGCCGAGCATGGCACCGCCAACCACGCCGCCAACCGTCGCGGCGGTTTTGCCGCTGCCGCTGCCGAAGCGCGAGCCGACGAGGCCACCTGCCGCCCCGCCCGCCACGGTGCCGACAATGTTGTTATCGTCGCATGGCTGGCGCGCGGGCTGCACCGATTGGTTGCTGGCCTGCTGGTAATGCACCACGCGCGCCTGTTGCACGGGCGGGGTTTGCGAATGGGCGAGGTAATAGCCGCCGGCGGCGGTGCCGGCCAGCAGGGCAACACCAAGGCCGCCCGCAATCAGGTATTTGTGTTCGCGTTTCATAAAAACTCCTTCATATGACCTTTGTTATACGCGGCGTGGGATCAAGGCGATGGCGGGGCTGTTGCAGCTTGGCATCAAGAAACCATCAAGCGCGCGCCGCGATGAAATATCATGTGACTTTTACACGCGCGCAGGCATGGTGGCCGCATGCGAATGATCCTCCGTGGAATTCTGGTTTTTATCGTGCTGGCGACGCTGATGGCGGCGGCCATCGGGCTGTATAGTTTTCATCGCTATCGCAGCCCTTCGGTGCTGGCCGACACCACCGTGACCATCGCGCGCGGCACAGGGGTGCGGGCGATGCTGGCGCAGTTACATGCGGCGGGCGTGCTGCCCGCGCCATGGACGGTGATGTTGCCCGTCGCGCTGGGCGGCGAATACCGAAGCTTCAAGGCGGGTGAATATGCGTTCATGGCCGGCGCCTCGCCGCAGGAGGTGGTGGCGCAGATCGCGCGCGGCGCGGTGGTGGTGCATGCGGTGACGATTCCCGAAGGCTGGAATGTGGCGCAGGTGCGCGCGGCCCTGCTAGCCGAACCGCTGCTAAGCGGCACGCTTCCTGCGTCCATTGCCGAAGGTTCGGTGGCGCCCGACACGGTGCATTTCCAACGCGGCGATGATCGCGCGGCGCTGCTCGCGCGCATGCAGCAGGCCCAGCAACAGGCGCTGCAAAACGAATGGCAGGCCCGCGCCGAAGGGTTGCCGCTGGCGACGCCGGAAGAAGCGCTGGTGCTGGCCTCGATCGTGGAAGCCGAAACGGGCGTGGCCGATGAGCGCCCGCGGGTGGCGGCGGTCTATATTAACCGCCTGCGGCTGAGCATGGCGCTGCAGGCCGACCCGACCGTGGCTTACGGCGTGGCCCCGGCGGGCATGAAGCGCCCGCTCTCGCGCGCCGACCTCAAGCGGCCCACGCCGTATAATACCTATGTGCATGCCGGGCTGCCGCCGGGCCCGATCTGCAACCCGGGCAGGGCGAGTATTGCGGCGGTGATGCACCCGCTGGCGACGGACGAGCTGTATTTCGTGGCGACCGGCACGGGCGGCCACTGGTTTGCCGCGACGGTGGCCGAGCACAATGCCAACGTGGCGCGCTACCGTGCAGTGGTGCGGGGGCAGTAGGGCTAGGGCTAGGGCTAGTGGTTAGTGGTTAGTGGTTAGTGGTTAGTGGTTAGTGGTTAGTGGTTAGTGGTTAGTGGTTAGTGGGGGGAACCCTGCGTGCGAATGCATTCATGAGAATAATCCTGGCACCATAGAAACCCTCCCCCATAACGGGAGGGTAGGGTGGGGCCATAAGGGTACGAGGCACGTATCCTTATGGCCCCCTCCCAACCTCCCCCCTACAGTGGGAGGAGTGCTAGGGGTTTTCGGCTGGGGGAGGCTAGTCGCTACTCTTCTAGCTCCTAGCTCTTCTCCTTCAATTCCAGCGAGCGGCTATTGATGCAATAACGCAGGCCCCCCGCATCGCGCGGGCCGTCGGGGAAGACATGGCCGAGATGGGCGGCGCAATGGGCGCAGGTGACTTCGGTGCGCACCATGCCATGGCTGCTGTCGTGGTGCTCGCTCACCGCATCGGGTGCGGCGGGGGCAGTGAAGCTGGGCCAGCCCGACCCGGAATCGTATTTTGTGGCGCTGTCGAATAACGGCGCGCCACACACCGCACAGGCATAGGTGCCCAGGCGCTTTTCAAGGGTATATTCCCCGCTGAAAGGGGGCTCGGTGCCTTTCGCGCGGGCGATGCGGTAAAGTTCGGGCGATAGTTCATTGTCGGGTTTTACGTTGTATTTCATTGGCTTCTCGCGCGTAATCGGGGTGGTTGCGGGGTGGTTGCAAAAATGCAACAGATGGGGATTCTTGGCACAAACATTAGGAAAACAGCCATTGAATAGTTGCGTCTTTAGGCGCCTATCGGCACAGATAGGCCCGATGCATGGCGACCGCAAGGGCGCGGTGTAGGAGCAAGAAACCCTTAAAGAAAAACCAAGGAAGTCATTATGAAACTTACCACTTCGATGATGCTGGCCGCTTCGGGTGCTCTCGCACTCGCTGCTACCGCGAATGCAGAAGCCCCCAAAGACGTTGTTAAAAGCTCGACCGGCCGCGTGTGGGTCAACAGCTTCAACAACTGCGTGGTCACCAAATGGGACGCCGCAAGCGACGCGTGCGAAGCCGGCGTTGGCGGCAGCCTCGAGCTGCGCACCGTTTACTTCGATTTCGATAGCGCTGTGCTGACCCCGGCCGCCAAAGCGAAACTCGACGTGCTGGCCGGCAACCTGCAAGGTCAGGGCGCGAAGAAAGTACGTATCGTTGGCTTCGCCGATGCGATCGGTGCTACCAGCTACAACGCCAACCTCAGCCAGCGCCGTGCAAACGCCGTGAGCCGCTACCTTGCTGCCAAAGGCCTGAAGGTTGAAGGTAACTACGAAGTGCGTGGCCTGGGCGAAACCGCTAGCCAGAGCAAGTGCGAAGGTGTCAGCAAGCGCGTTGAGAAAATCGCGTGCCTGTGGCGTGACCGCCGCGTGGAAGTGGAAGTGGTGAACTAAGCCGCCTCCCACGCCAAAAGCGTAACGAAAAGGGCGCCCCTGGGGCGCCCTTTTTTGTTGCCCCGGCTAAGCGATTGGCTGCATTGCCATCGCAAGACTGTTTCTGCATGCGCAATAGTATTGCTGCATGCCCCGTGCTATTTGGCTTCTATTGAATCAATCAAGGAGCATTCCAATGAGCAAGATCGCCATCGTTTATTTCAGCGGCTACGGCCACACCGTGAAACAGGCCGAGGCGGTTGCCGTGGGCGCGCGCTCGGTGGGCGGGGCGCAGGTCGACCTGCTGGCGATCGACAAAGAAGGCAACCTGCCGGATGCGGCATGGGCCACGCTGGAAGCTGCCGATGCCATCATCTTCGGCAGCCCGACCTACATGGGCAACGCCGCCTGGCAGTTCAAAAAATTCGCGGACGCCAGCTCGAAAGCCTGGTTCACCCAGCAATGGAAAGACAAGCTGGCCGGTGGCTTCACCAACTCCGCTTCGATGAACGGCGACAAGCTGGCCACGTTGAACGGCTTCGTCACCCTTGCCATGCAGCATAGCATGGTCTGGGCCGGCACCGGCATGATGCCCGCCAACACCAAAGGCGCGCAGCGTAACGATGTGAACTGGCTGGGCAGCTTCACCGGTGCCATGGCGCAGTCGCCGTCGGACGCATCGGCCGAGGAGGGCCCGCTGCCGGGCGACCTCGAAACCGCGCGGCTCTACGGGGTGCGACTGGCAACGCTGGCCGCGAAACGGGCGTAATAACCGAGCATTTCATTCGGCTATTGACGGCGATTAGAAACGGTGGCAGGTTGCATCGTTTCCTAAATCAGGCCAATCGCGCATGAACCCGTCCATTCTCGTTTATCTTCCCAGCTTCGTCAAAGTCGTTGAACTGGCAAGCTTTTCCAAAGCTGCGCAAGCGCTTGGCATGACCAAATCCGCGGTCAGCAAGCAGGTGCAGGCACTGGAGGACATGCTGAAAGTGCGGCTGCTGAACCGCACCACCCGCACCGTGCGCCTGACCGACGAGGGCGAGCATCTCTACCAGCAGGCGCGGCAGATTGTCGACGCGGCGAACGAGGCCCAGCGGCAGGTGCGCAACCTGAACGAACAACCCAGTGGCACCCTGAAAATCAATGCGCCGCAGAGTTTCGGCATTCTCCATCTTTCGCCCGCGCTGGCGGAATTTGCCAAAAAATATCCCGACATCATTCTCGAAGTCGATTTTACCGACAAATTCATCAATATCCTCGAGGAAGGGGTGGATGTGACCATCCGCGTCGCCTCGCTAACCGATTCGTCGCTCATTGCGCGCAAGCTGGCGCGGGCGCAGCTGGTGTTCGTCGCGACCCCGGAATATCTCGCCCGCAACGGTACGCCGATGCATCCCGACCAGCTCATCAACCACCGCTTCCTTGAATATACCTATATCGACCGGCCGAAGGAAATCCGTTTCCGGAACAAAGCGGGCGAGGCGGGTGCGATCACCATTAACAGCGCCATGCGGGCGAATAATTCCTTCATGCTGCGCGAGGCGCTGATGCAAGGCGTGGCGATCGGCGTGTTCCCGAGCTTCATCATCGGGGAGGCGGTGAAACAGGGTAAAGTGGTGCAGATCCTGCAGGATTACACGGTTGATCCCGAGCGCAATATCTACGCGCTCTTCCCGCATAACCGCCATATGTCGGCCAAGGTGCGGCTGTTCATCGATTTCATTTCCGAGCGCTTCAGCAACCCGTACTGGGAAGTTTAGGGGCGTCATCAAATCGTCACATCCCGGTGCTATGGTGCGGGGATGTTATGGAAACTTGATCGCAGCACCAGCCCGCCGGTCTTGCATGTGGTAGACCCGCAAACGCTGGCGTTTGACCCCACGCGCCGCCGGGTGATTTTGTTCCCCGGGGCGGGGCTTGCCGATCACACGGGTGATGTGCAGGGAGCGGAGCCTTATGCAGGCAGCATCAAATACATCGAACAAACATTGAGCAGCAGCCGTGCGAACGGGGAAGCGCCCGTCGATATTTTCCTTTATAGCTACGCGCTTCCTTACGATGATTTTGGCGCAAAAAAAGGCCCATTACGCGATGGATCGCCAACGCATCTCGTATTATGGGCGGCAGGGCTATAATTTTGCGGTGCTACCGCTGCTGCTCGAACCCAAAGAAAAGCTGGCGCAGCTTACGCCCGAACAACTGGCCCAGCGCCTTTCGCACCTGACCCTGTTCAGCCACAGCTATGGCTCGATCGCGGTGCAGAACATTGCCGACGTGATGAAGCTGGAACTGGAAAATCTCGGATGGGATGCCGGGATGATTGCTGCCACCATGAATGAGCTGGTGAGCATTTCAGTCGCTCCCATCGCGCGGTTGGATTACCCGCAACCGAATTTCCGGCAATATGCGTTCACTTCCGGTAACGATGTCACGGCAATCGATAGTATCCGGGCCAGCAACCCCGATCCGGTCGATCATATTCCGCTCCTGCGTGCCTGTGGCTATAGCCGCGCGGCCGATGTGCTGGAGCGGCATGGGAAGCCGATTCCACGGGCGATGCTGCTGGATGAAATTAAACGGGATATCCTGCAAACGCGGCGGGTGCGTAACGGCACCCCGCTGCCACGGCTGGAAGTGTACCCGAGCGGTTACCATATCCGGTCATTGCTGCCGGACAATGAGATCCGTTGGATGGAAGAGCGGCCGGATGGCTCGGAAGTCTGCCGCCAGCTGAACGAAGAAGAAGCGCGCCGCACGCAGGTATCGGTGGTGCATGATTACCGAACCTACCTGCATGGCGACCATAAGCTGGGGGACCTGCTGATTAACGTTGCCAACAATGCGGTGCAGCGTGGGGTTGGTGTGGGCGATGGCAGCGCATTGCTGCAAACCAGTGAACACACCCTGCACCAACATGCGCAAAAATATGCACGCCATGCGCGGGCACATGCGCAGGTGAGCGAACGCGGGATTGCTTAAAGCACAAACGCCACGCCGGTGATGGCGCAGGCGGCTTGCAGCGTGTTGCGCAGCAGGCAGGCGATGGTCATGGGGCCGATGCCGCCGGGCACCGGGGTGATGGCGCCAGCGACTAGGCTGGCGCTGGCGAAATCCACATCGCCCACCAGTTTGGGTTTGCCATCGCGCTCGATGCGGTTGATGCCGACATCCATGACGACTGCCCCCGGCTTCAACCATGCGCCTTTGACGAATTCCGGCTTGCCGATGGCGGCGACCACGATATCGCCGCGCGCCACTTCGGCGGCAAGGTCGGTGGTTTTGCTGTGGCAGACGGTGACGGTGCAGGATTCGCGCAGCAGCAATTGCGCCATCGGTTTGCCGACGATGTTGCTGCGACCGATGATGACGGCGTGTTTGCCGGCCAGGCTGCCGAGCTGGTCTTTCAGCAGCAGCAGGGTGCCCAGCGGGGTGCAGGGCACGAGCCCGTCCTGCCCGACGGCGAGCTTGCCGGCATTGACCACATGGAATCCGTCGACATCCTTCGCGGGGTCGATGGCGTTGATGACTGCCTGCGCGTCGATATGCGCGGGCAGCGGCAGTTGCACCAGAATGCCATGCACGGCTTCGTCGCCGTTCAGCCGGGCGATTTCGGCCAGCAGTTCGGCCTGCGAAATGCTGGCGGGAAAGAGGGTTTCAAAACTGGCGATGCCCGTCTCGGCGCAGGCTTTCTTTTTGTTCGCCACATAGACATGCGAGGCGGCATCGTCGCCCACTAGCACCACGGCGAGGCCGGGGGTGAGGCCGTGTTTTTTTACTTCGGCTACGCCAGCAGCCACCTGCTGACGCAGGCTGGCGGCGAAAGCTTTGCCGTCGATCACGGGCGCGGTCATATCACGCCGCCGCTGGAACGCCCCGGCTGGTGCTGTACTCGAAATGGTACGCCGTGCCGGGATAGACGATATCGCGGATGGCATGGGCGGCCTGCGCCGCTTCGCCGAATCCGCAGAGAATGAGTTTCAGCTTGTGCGGGTAGGTCGCGATGTCGCCGATGGCGAAAATGCCGGGCGCCGAGGTGGCGTTGGTGCCGGGGGTGACGGCGATGTGGCTGCCGTTCAGATCCAGCCCCCATTGCGCGATGGGGCCAAGCTCCATGCTCAGGCCGAAGAAGGCAAGCAGGTGATCGGCCTCGACTTCGCGGATGGAGCCGTCCATTGCCTTCAGGCCCACGGCGGAGAGTTTACCGTTCGTGCCCGCCAGCGATTCGAGCTGGTAGGGGATGACCATTTCGATTTTCCCGGCGGCGACTTTTTGCTGCATCTGGTCGACCGATTCGGGCGCGGCGCGGAATTTATCGCGGCGATGCACCATGTAGATTTTCTTTGCCACGTCGGCCAGCGAATTGGCCCAGTCGACGGCGCTATCGCCGCCGCCGGCAATCACCAGCGTCTGGTCGCGGAAATCTTCGCGACGGGTGACCATGTAATGCACGCTGGTGCCCTCATAGGCTTCGAGCCCTTCCATCGGCGGGCGGTTGGGGCCGAACGCGCCGCAGCCCGCCGCGATGATGACGGCTTTGCACTGGATACGCGTGCCCGTGGAAGTTTCCAGTTGCCAGTTGCCGGTTGCC
The DNA here is from genome assembly GCA_044341105.1 of Rickettsiales bacterium. Classification (GTDB taxonomy): domain Bacteria; phylum Pseudomonadota; class Alphaproteobacteria; order Rickettsiales; family UBA3002; genus QFOX01. Next base: position 23,175 of record JBIISI010000010.1, read on the forward strand.
AGTTTCTGCAGCTTCATGACCTGCTGGCCGAGATGGTAGACCGGGTCGAACGGGTCGGCCTGTGCTTTCAGGTTCTCGATCAGATCCTGCGCGGCGACGCTTGGGAAGCCGGGAATATCGTAGATCGGTTTTTCGGGGTAGAGCGCGCTGCACTGGCCGCCCACGGCAGGCAGCGTGTCGATCACATGGGCGCGGATTTTCAGCATGCCCAGCTCGAAAATGGCGAACAGACCCACCGGCCCGGCGCCAATAATGGCGACGTCGGTTTCGTGCATGTTGCTGTGCGGCATGGTCATTTGACGAATGGCTTTAAAAGAAGGATAATGAGGATACAACAAAAACCTGCTTCATTCCCATCGGTGCGGGGAAGCGGATAAGGGGAGAATAGATGACGTTGCCCAACGATTATCCCTGGCTGAAAACCTACCCTAAAGAAATTTCCTGGAACGAAACCTTCTACGGTAAGCCGCTGTATTTCCTGCTCGATGAAGCGGCGCGCCAATGGCCGCATAACGTTGCGCTCGAATTTTTCGGCAAAACCTACAGCTACGCCAAACTGAAGGAAATGGTCGACCGCATTGCCCGCGGCCTGCAGGGCATGGGGGTGGGCAAGGGCACGCGGGTGGGGCTGTTCATGCCCAATTGCCCGCAATTCGTGATGGCCTATTACGCCATTTTGAAATGCGGCGGCACGGTGGTGAATTTCAACCCGCTTTATTCGGAAAAAGAAATCGCCCACCAGCTGAAAGACGCGAAGGTGGAGGTGATGTTTACGGTGAATCTGCGCCTCACCTACGGCAAATTGCTGCCGTTTATCGGCAACAGTTCGCTGCGCAAAATTGTCATGTGCCAGTTTCAGGAAGCCATGGGGCTGACCAAGCGCGCGCTGTTCACCGCGGCGAAGCAAAAAGACATCCTGAACGCGCCGAAAGATTCCTACCACGTGGCGCTGAACGACCTGCTCGCCAGCCCTGACCTCATCGTGTCGCCCAATGTACGCCCCGATTTCGATGTGGCCGTGCTGCAATATACCGGCGGCACGACCGGCGTGCCCAAAGGCACCATGCTCACCCACAGCAATCTGCACATCAACGTGCAGCAATGCACGCGCTGGATGGTGGGGCTGAAACCCGGCGAAGAAACCATGATGGCGGTGATCCCGTTTTTCCACGTATTCGCCATGACGGTGTGCATGAACCTGGCCATCGCCAACGGCATGCGCATCATCATCCATCCGCGCTTCGATATTAAGCAGGTGCTGGCCGATATCGACGGCAAGAAACCGACGCTGATGCCGGGGGTCTCCACGCTGTATGCCACCATCTGCAACGCGCGCAACCTGGACAAATACGACCTAAAAAGCATCAAATTCTGTATCAGCGGCGGCGGCCCGCTGCCGGTCGAAGTGAAACAGAAATTCGAGGCGCTCACCCATTGCACGCTGGTCGAGGGCTACGGCCTCACCGAATCCTCGCCGGTCACGCATTGCAACCCGCTGGTGGGCGAGAATGTCACCGGCTCGATCGGCCTGCCATTCCCCGGCACGCTATGCGAGGTGATCGACAAGGACGACCACATCACCCCCATGAAGGTGGGCGAGGTGGGCGAGATCTGCCTGCGCGGCCCGCAGGTGATGATGGGCTACCTCGACAAGCAAGAGGAAACCGACCTCGTGCTGCGCAACGGGCGGCTGCACACGGGCGATCTCGGCTACATGGACGAGCGGGGGTATTTCTACATCGTCGACCGGCTGAAAGAGATGATTATCGTGGGCGGCTACAACGTCTATCCGCGCAATGTGGAAGAGGTGATCTACACCCATGAAGCGGTCGCCGAATGCGCCGTGATCGGGCTGGAACACCCCACCCGCGGGCAGATGATCAAGGCCTATGTCGTGCTAAAAGAGGGGCAGGCGGTGAGCGAGGGCGAGCTAAAAACCTACCTCAAAACCCGCATGAGCAACTACGCCGTGCCGCACGCGGTGGAGTTCCGAAAGGAATTGCCGAAAAGCATGATTGGCAAGATCCTGAAGAAGGAGCTGGTGGCCGAGGAGAAGGCGAAGCATTAGCCAACGGAAAAGCCTTCTTCCCGATCGTTGGAGGGGGGCGGCACATGCATGGCCATATGCGTTATAATATCGTTTTGTGGAATGTTCATCTGCGCTAGCTCGTAAAGTTGGGCGGAGCATGTTTCAGCACCGCGGGTATTTAGCAATTCAACATTGTTGGCCTTTGACACTTGCTGGTCGAGCGCATGCGCTATGTGTTCAGGTGTTGCTTCCTCTTGCGGAACAAAGCCACAAAAACCATGGCGCTGCATTGCTTCAGCGCGCATGCGCTGCTCATCGTTATGCTTACCTGCAGCTTCGGTAGCTTTTGGCGGGCGCGGAATCATAAGGAAGGGTCGCTGAGCTGCAGCCAGTTCGAAACTGGTATTGTAACCACCACGCATGATAGTTGCCGGAGCATCGGCAAGCATTTGCCGGAAACTTTCATTGTGCGTTGGGCGGGTGACGGTGATACTTCCATCTGGGGCTTCGCGGTGCGCCAGTTCGCATAGCGCATGAAAAATTTCTTCGGAACAGTTCTCAGAAACAATAATCGTCCATGGCTGTTGCGAAAGCATAATGGATTTGGCACGTGCGCGAATAGAGTTTTCAAAAAATGCATTGTCGATGTGCGGATAATGCCCGCCACCGCCAAAAACAATGACCGGGCCGGGGGTGGGTGATGGTGCAGGCATCGGAGCGACAATGTTGCCAATGTAGGACACCGGTACGCGAATGTCGCTCCATTCTGGCATCGAGTCTTCTAGCTTCACGATCTTGCCGCAGCCGCGCACCAGCACTTCATCGAAATGCTTGTCGAGAAGTGCAATGGTATTATCTGGGCTGCCGCTATGAATAATGTCGCGCGTCAAGCTAATGACGGGAATTTTGTGGGCTTTGCCTGCCTTCCATTCCGATACCGCTTCTAGCTCAGGGTTTCGGTATGGGTTCATGAACGGGTAGAGTTCAAACATGATGACGTCCGGCTGATAGCGATTCAGAATCTCTGCGGCATAGGCTTTACGTTCCTGCTGATGCTGTTCGTTATAGGGGCTGCCATCGCGTCCAACAAAGCCGGGGCAGCCCGCGGGTGCTCCCTTTACGCACGGCAGAATCATTTTTTCTCCGGCGGAAAAAACAAACGAATCGCCTGCATGATCGAAATTACCGGAAACAATGGCCACATCCGCCCCTTTTTCGACCAGCTCTTTCGAAATGCGGTCGACAATGTTGAAATGTCCAAATCCCTGATCAGATTCGACAAAAATCATGGCGCGTGGTTTGCGTGGCATAAGAACCCTTTCGTTTAAGGGGGTCTTAATAAAGGTTAATGGCTGCTGCATGTATGAAGAATTCGTGACAATCTCACAGGCTTGAGGCATAGAAGCTGCGCATTCAAAGGAGATTCCCATGACCGCCGCTGCGAAAAAAGCCGAGTTTACTGATTACAAAGTCGCCGATATTGGGCTGGCCGAGTGGGGGCGTCGCGAGATTGCGATTGCGGAAACCGAAATGCCGGGCCTGATGGCGCTTCGGGAAGAGTATAAAGGCAAGCACCCCCTGCAAGGGGCGCGGATTGTGGGCTGCCTGCACATGACCATCCAGACCGCGGTGCTGATTGAAACGCTGGTGGAGCTGGGCGCAAGCGTGCGCTGGAGCAGCTGCAATATTTTCAGCACGCAGGATCAGGCGGCGGCTGCCATTGCGGCGGCGGGCATTCCGGTGTTCGCGTGGAAGGGTGAGACCGAAGAAGAATACGAATGGTGCATCGAGCAGACGCTGCGCGGGCCGGATGGCTGGGCGCCGAACATGATCCTCGACGATGGCGGCGACGTGACCCTTCTCATGCACGAAAAATACCCCGATCTGCTCGCCGCCGTGCGCGGGGTTTCGGAGGAAACGACCACCGGCGTGCAGCGCCTGCTGGAGATGGAGCGCGATGGCAAGCTGATGATTCCGGCGTTCAACGTGAACGATTCGGTGACGAAGTCGAAATTCGACAATCTGTATGGCTGCCGCGAATCGCTGCTGGATGGCATCAAGCAGGCGACCAACGTGATGATCGCGGGCAAAACCGCCGTGGTTGCGGGCTATGGCGATGTGGGCAAGGGCTGCGCGGCGGCGCTGCGCGGCATGGGCGCGAAAGTGATCGTGACCGAGATCGACCCCATCTGCGCGCTGCAGGCGGCGATGGAAGGCTACACGGTGGATGTGCTGGAAGACGTGGCCGCCACCGCCGATATTTTCGTGACCACCACCGGCAACAAGGACATCATCACGCTCGACCACATGCGCGCGATGAAAGACCGCGCCATCGTGTGCAATATCGGCCATTTCGACACCGAGATTCAGGTGGCTTCGTTGCGCAACATGCAGTGGCACAACGTGAAGCCGCAGGTCGATGAAATCGAGTTCCCGGATGGTAAGCGCATCATCCTTCTGGCGCAGGGGCGCCTGGTGAACCTGGGCTGTGCCAACGGGCACCCGAGCTTCGTGATGAGCAGCAGCTTCACCAACCAGGTGCTGGCGCAGATCGAGCTGTGGGTGAACCACGGCAAATACGGCAAGAAAGTCTATGTGCTGCCGAAATGGCTGGACGAGAAAGTGGCCGCGCTGCACCTCAAGAAAATCGGTGCGAAGCTGACCACGCTCAGCAAGGAGCAGGCCGATTACCTCGGGGTGCCGGTGACCGGGCCGTTCAAGAAGGACTGGTATCGCTACTAAGCGCGTTTTTTGCCCGTAAAATCAGCGCTGGCAAAGCGCCGCGCGCGGCGCTACTCTGCGGGCGATGATGGGGTGGCTTACACGCAAACAGCAGCAGCAGGCAGCACCGGCGCCCGCGCCGGCGCATGCCGTGGACGCGGGCGACATGGCCCGCCTGCAGGCCGAGAATGAGCGGCTGAAGCAGGAAGTGCGCCGCTACGCGAATGTCATTAATTCGAGCCCGAACCTGGTGTGGATGCGCGATGCGTCGCTCAAGATCACCTATTGCAACCTCACCTTCTCGGAAGCGGCGGAGGAAACCACCGATAACGGCGTAGCGCTGGGCGATGTTGAGCTGTTCAAGGGCCAGCGGCAGCTGGTGCAGAAAGCCTGGGACAACGGCGTGGAATGGGCCGACAAGAAACACGTGATCGTGGGCGGCGAGCGCCATCTGTATAAAATTCATGAAGTGCCGCTCAAGCGCGAAAGCATGATGGCGGGCTACGCCGTGCAGATCACCGAGCTGGAGCAGGCGCAGGAGGAAATCCAGCGCCATATCTCGGCGCTGCGCGATTTGCTGGAATCCAGCACCTCGGCCATGGCGATTTATGGCAAGGACATGCGCCTGAAATATTATAACTTCGCGTTCGTCGCGCTGTGGAAGTTCGACGAGGTCTTCCTCGATTCGGAACCGACGTACGGCGAGGTGCTGGAGAACATGCGCGAGCGGCGCAAGCTGCCCGAGCAGGCGAATTTCAAGGCCTTCAAGGAACAGCAGCAGAAGCTGTTTACCAAGCTGATCGAAACGGAAGAAGAGTTCTTCTACTTACCCGATGGCAAAACGCTGCGCGTGATCGCGATTCCGCACGCGCTGGGCGGCATCCTGTTCGTGTACGAAGACGTGACCGACCGCCTCGCGCTCGAGCGCAGCTACAACACGCTGATCGCCGTGCAGCGCGAAACGCTCGACCATCTGCACGAAGGGCTGGTGGTGTTCGGCGAAAACGGGCGGCTTACGCTGTGCAACCCGACCTTTCATAAGCTCTGGAACCTGACGCCCGAATTCACCGGCAGCGAGCCGCATCTGCGCGAGGTGCTGGAGAAATGCCGCGCCCTGTTCGTGACCGACGATTGGGGCCAGTTCCTGACCAACCTGGTGGCGCGTTTCCAGCAGCGCACCCTGTTCAATGTGCGGTTCGAGCGCAGCGACGGCGCGGTGATCGACTGCTCGTGTGTGCCGCTGCCGGACGGGCAGACGCTGCTCACCTTCATCGACATTACCGCCACCATGCTGGTGGAGCGCTCCTTGCGCGAGCGCACCGAGGCGCTGGAAGCCGCCGACAAGCTGAAAACCGAGTTCCTCGCCAATATGAGCTACGAGCTGCGCTCGCCGCTGACCTCGATTTCCGGCTTCGCGGAAATGCTGGCCAAGCAATATGTCGGGCCGCTGACCGACATCCAGAAAGACTATGTCGGCGGCATCTACCAGTCGGCGCAACAACTCGCGGCACTGATTTCCGACATTATCGACCTTGCCACCGTCGAGGCGGGCTATGTGACGATCGCGCCGAAGGAATTCGATATCCGCGCCGCGATCGACAGCGTGATCGCCCTGCTGCACGAGCGCATGAAACTGAAGGACGTGACGCTGACGGTGTTTGTGGCCCCCGAGATCAGCTTCATGCTGGCCGACGAGGTGCGCGTGAAGCAGATTATCGGCAACCTGATTTCAAACGCGGTGAAGACCACTAAGGCGCGCGGGAATATTGCCATCGAGGTGGATTTCCTGACCGGGCCGGATGGCACGCGCGGGCCGCTGCACCTCACCGTGCGCGATAACGGCCCCGGCATCGAGCCCGAGCGGCAGGCGCAATTGTTCGATCCGTTCTTCAGCGGCGCGCTGAAAAAAGGGGCCGATGCGGCGCTCGGCCTCAGCCTTGTGAAGCGCTACGTGGAGCTGCATGGCGGGCAGGTGACGGTCATCAGCGAGCCGGGCATCGGCACCAGCATTCGCTGTACCTTTCCCAACCAGCGCAAGCGCCTTGCGGCCTAACGGCGCGAAAATCGCTTGAGTTCGCGCGCCTGAGCGCCTAGATGCTAGCGCATGCAGCAACAGCCCTACATCCTGACCCTTTCCTGCGCCGATACGCGCGGCATTGTGGCCGCCGTCACCGGGTTCCTCACCGAACATGACGGGTTCATCGTCGAATCGACGCAGTTCGGCGATCCCTCGACCAACCGCTTTTTCATGCGCGTGCATTTCTCGGCGCCGAACGGCGAGCAGCTGAAAACGACGTTCGAGCAGGCCGTGGCCAGCCGTTTCGGCATGGAGTGGCAACTGACCGATGCCACGCGCAAAGCGCGCGTGCTGGTGCTGGTGAGCAAGCAATTGCATTGCCTGAACGACGTGATGTACCGCTTCCGCAACGGCCAGTTGCCAGTCGAGATCGTGGGCGTGGCGAGCAACCATGAAGACGCGCGCAGCATGGTGGAATGGCATGGCATTCCCTATCATTATTTGCCCGTGAAGGCTGAAACCAAGGCCGAGCAGGAAGCGCAGATCCTCGCCATCGTCGAGCGCGAGGCGATCGACGTGGTGGTGCTGGCACGCTACATGCAGATCCTGAGCCCCGAGCTTTCCAAAGCGCTGCATGGCCGGGCGATCAATATCCACCATTCCTTCCTGCCCAGCTTCAAGGGCGCGAAGCCCTACCATCAGGCCTATGCGCGCGGGGTGAAAATCATCGGTGCGACGGCGCATTACGTGACCGACGACCTCGATGAAGGGCCGATTATCGAGCAGGAAGTCACCCGCGTCGACCATACGTTCAGCCCCGAGGCACTGACTGCCGTGGGGCAGGACGTGGAAGCCCTCGTGCTGGCGCGGGCGCTCAAATACCATGTCGAGCGCCGGGTGCTGCTGAACGGGACGAAAACGGTGGTGTTCCGCTAGGCGGAATGCAGCAGGTCGTAGAGCAGATCCATCAGGAAATTAAGCAGCAGGATCAGGATCACCGGCGAGATGTCGATCGGGATCTGCGGCAGGAATTTGCGCAGCTGCTTGCGGATCGGTTCCAGCAGTGGCTCGACGATTTTGGCGAGCGTGCTGTAGATGCGCTGGATAAGCGCGTTGTGGCGGTTGATGATGTCGAACTGGATCAGCACGTCGAGCACGATGTAGAAGAACAGCGCCAGATTAATAAGAAAAACAATGTTATTCAGTAAGTTGAGTATGGCGTTCATGAATAAGCGTTCCCTACTTGTCAGGATGATCGAGTTTAGCTATAATGCAAGGGTGGCAATGCGGCAAGAGGCTCCTCGCCGGAGCGGTGGCCGCAGCGCCATATGTGCCCAGGGAAGAGGCGCATTGAACACAATGTTTGCAGATAGCGAACAGGAGCTAGTACCATGACGGTCTCATCGATTGGCGCACTCGCGCCGGAAATTAAGCGCCTGCAGGAAAATACCACCCGCACGGCCACCACCACCCCTTCGACGCAAACCCAAAGCGGCAGTGCTGTGCTGCCGACCGATACGGTTTCGCTGCCGATTCTAAAGGGGCCCACGCCGGATGAATTCCAGCAAATTGCAATCCAGAACGCGCAGGCAGCGCAAAGCGTGTTGAGCGACACGGATATCGACGCGCTGGCGGAAAGCAAATTATCGCCGCAGCAGGCGGTGCAGCAGCAGGCCAAGGCCAGCATTGATGCGCAAACCAAGCGCCTGCCGCCCAGCATGCTGGAATTATTAGCGGAGTAAATGACTGGGAAAATCTCCCACAGCCATGATCGCCGTCAAACGCCAGCAACGTGGTTTTTCGCTGATTGAGTTATCCATCGTGCTCGTCATTCTCGGACTGCTTGCCGGGGGTATTTTGGCGGGCCAATCCCTCATTCGCGCGGCAGAACTTCGCACGGTAGCAACCGAATACCAGCGCTACACCACCGCCATATACAGCTTCCGTGACAAATATTTCGCGCTGCCGGGCGACATGAGCAACGCCACGAGATTCTGGACCGCGCAAGACAGCACCCCTGCTACGTGTCAGACGACGGCAAGCAGCGGTGCGGCCACCTGCGACGGTAATGGCGATGGGCAGATTGCCGATTCGACCTATGAAATGTTCCGCGCATGGCAGCATCTGGCGAATGCAGGGTTAATTGAAGGTAGCTACACCGGCGTGAAGAGTGGCACGCTGAACGATTCACACGCGCTTGGTGTGAATGCGCCGCGCTCGAAAATGGGCAATGGGGGGTGGGCCATTAGTGCGATTGGCACTTTCTTTGCGGGCGATAACGCGACATATGCGGGTAACTATGGAAATCTTCTCTGGTTTGGTAAGGCCACCACCGAGCGCCCACAAAGCGATATTCTGAAGCCAGAGGAGGCATGGAATATCGATACCAAAATGGACGATGGCAAACCGGGGCAGGGTAAAGTTTTCATGCGCAGCGATAGTAACGTATGGGGGGCCGCTAACAACTGTAGCACTTCTACCAGCAATACGGATTACGCAGGTGAATACCGTTTAAATATTTCAGCGATCAGCTGCGCGCTGATGATTCGCAATAACTAGCACGTTATCCGCCGAATAAAAAAAGGGCCGGGAAATTCCCGGCCCTTTTCGTTTGGGTGTGCGGCGCTTATTTGCGCTTGGCGATGGGCGCGAATTTGCGCGGCTTCTCGCCAAGGAACAGCTGACGCGGGCGGCCGATTTTCATCGCCGGGTCCTCGATCATCTCTTTCCATTGCGCGATCCAGCCGGCCGAGCGTGCAACCGCGAACAGCACGGTGAACATGGTGCTCGGGATGCCCAGCGCGCGGTAGATGATGCCCGAATAGAAATCGACGTTCGGGTACAGCTTGCGGTCGATGAAGTACGGATCGTTGAGGGCGATCTTTTCCAGCTCCATGGCGATCTGCAGCAGCGGTTCGTCTTCCTGCCCCAGCTCTTTGAGCACATCGTGGCAGGCTTTGCGCAGCACCGATGCACGCGGGTCGTAGTTCTTATAGACCCGGTGGCCAAAGCCCATGAGGCGGAAATTATCGTTTTTGTCTTTCACGCGCTTGATGAAATGCGGGATGTTTTTCACATCGCCGATTTCCTGCAGCTGGTTGATGACCGCCTCGTTCGCGCCGCCATGCGCCGGGCCCCACAGGGTGGCGATGCCCGCGCCGATACAGGCAAACGGGTTGGCGCCCGAGCTGCCCGAGAGGCGCACGGTGCTGGTGCTGGCGTTCTGCTCGTGGTCGGCGTGGAGGATGAAGATTTTCTCCATCGCGTCGGCGATAATCGGGTTCACCACATAGGGCTCTGCCGGGGTGGCGAACATCATATGCAGGAAGTTCTCGGCGAAACCGAGCTTGTTGTCGGGGTACACGAACGGCTGGCCGATCGAGTATTTGTAGGCCATGGCCGCCAGCGTCGGCATTTTGGCGATGATGCGCAGCGCCGCCAGTTCGCGCTCTTCCGGGTTATGGATGTCGAGCGAATCGTGGTAGAACGCCGAGAGCGATGCCACCGCGCCCACCATGATGGCCATGGGGTGCGCACGGCGCGGGAAGCCGCGCAGCAGGAAGTGCAGCTGCTCGTGCACCATGGTGTGGTGGATGACGCGGTAATTGAACCATTCGGCCTGCTCTTTGTTCGGCAGGTCGCCGTAGAGCAGCAGGTAGGAGGTTTCAAGGAAGGTCGATTTGTCGGCGAGGTCGGCGATGTCGTAGCCGCGATAGCGCAGGATGCCTTCGTCGCCGTCGATGAAGGTGATTTCCGAATCGGTCGACGCGGTCGACAGGAACCCCGGATCGAAGGTGAAGTGGCCGGTGCTGGCATAGAGCTTCTGGATGTCGATCACGCTCGGGCCTTCGACCGCTTTGTAGACCGGGAATTCAACGGTTTTGCCCGCCACGGTGAGCTGCGCGCTGCCGGTGGTTTTAAAGCGTGAGGCGTTGTCTTTGCGCGGCGCCGAAAGGGCGGTCGGGCGCTGCGGGCAACCACCCGCACGGCCGCCTTTGCGCGGGGCCGTTTTGGTAGTTTTTTTGATTTTTGCTTTGGCCGGTTTGGCGGCGGGTTTTTTCTTGGGCGAGGCTTTGGCCATGACGATCTCCGTAGGGCTTGAAACGATACTGCACCAGCCATGCGCCGCGGCGCGCGTGCCGTCAACCGCGTGGCCGGGAAACAGCGCGTTTTCCTGCGTTCTTCGGCGCAGTGTGGCGCGCATCCACCAATGCCAGCACTTTGTGGTCGACCCCCGAGAGAGGCAGGGCGCTGATTTCCTCGCGGGTGAACCAGCCGGGGCTGTTCATGCGCCGGCGCAGGCGGCCATGCTGCACGCGCCCTTCCAGCCGGAAATGGCTGTAGACATGCACCACGTCGCCCAGCGCCTGCCAGTCGTGGGGGGCAATATGCATCTCCCGCATGGCGTAGCGCAGGTCGGTGGTGGCGGGCACTTGCGGAAAGCCATACAGCCCGCCCAGCAGCGCGGCGCTGCGCGCTTCCAGATGCAGGCGGCCCGCCGCGTCTTCCAGCACGAGAATGACCTGCTGGCGGGTGGGGGTGGCTTTTTTGGCTTTGCGCGCGGGGTAACGCTCGGGCGCGGTTTTGCCCCGGCAGATGGCAGCGGCGGGGCAGGTGGCGCAGGCGGGCTGCGCGGGGGTGCAGACCATGCTGCCCAGATCCATCATCGCCTGATTGTAATCGAACGGCTCGGCCCGGTTGAGCAGCGCTTCGGCCCCGGCCCAGAGCTGGGGCTCGGTGGGATTCTCCCACGCGAACACACGCGCGACGATGCGTTTCACGTTGGCCTCGAGAATGGCCACCGGCTGGCCGTAGGCAAAGGCCGCAATGGCATGGGCGGTGTTTTTGCCGATGCCGGGCAGGGATTGGAGGCGGGTGAGGAGTGCGTGGTGGGGCGTGGATGGGCTGGCGTTCTCACCACGCACCACCCACCACCCATCACGCACAATCTCTTTCGCGGCGTCGTGCAAAAACCCGGCGCGGCGGTAATAGCCGAGGCCCTCCCACGCTTTCATGACCGCCTCGCGCGGCGCATCGGCGAGGGCCCGCACGGTGGGGAACTTCTCGAGGAACGGGTGGTAAAACCGCGCCAGCACGGTGGCCACCTGCGTTTGCTGCAGCATCACCTCGCTCAGCCAGATCGGGTAGGGATCGCGGGTGGTGCGCCATGGCAGATGGTGGCGGCCATGCTCCCCGTACCATTGCTGCAGTGCATGGTGAAACCTGTGCAAATCACGCGGTTTTATTTGCGGCAAAGGCGCTTGGGTGCTAGAGGATTTGGCCATAAAACGAATTTCTACACAACCATTTGAGATTTGTCATTCCTGCGAATGCGGGAATCCCCTTCGTTGGGTTGCCCAAGGAGATTCCCGCGCAAGGCGGGAATGACAAAGGATAGGATAACGCCATGACTCCTCCCGCCAGTTCCGCCGCGACGAAAAACGACACCCCCATCGACGTATCGACCGGTGCGCTTTCCGGCTCGCGCAAGATGCATGTGGCGGGCAGCGACCGCCTGATGGGCGTGAGCGTGGCGCAGCGCGAGATCGTGCTCAGCGAAAAATCCGGCGAGCAGCCGCTTGCGGTCTACGACACGTCGGGCCCCTACACCGACAAAAACCACACGGTGGATATCAGCGCCGGCCTGCCGAAGCTGCGCGGCGAGTGGATCGCTTCGCGCGGCGATGTCGAACATTACATTGGCCGCCCGGTGCGCCCCGAGGATAACGGCTATCGTGAATACCAGAAAATGGAAGTGGCGCAGTTCCCGAACGCCATCAAGTCGCCGCTGCGCGCCAAGGCGGGCATGAATGTGTCGCAGATGCATTACGCCAAGCGCGGCATCATCACGCCGGAGATGGAATACATCGCCATCCGCGAGAATGAAGGCCGCATGGATGGCAGCACCATCACCCCCGAATTCGTGCGCGACGAAGTGGCGCGCGGGCGGGCGATCATTCCGGCCAACATCAACCACCCGGAAATCGAGCCGATGATTATCGGTCGCGGCTTCAAGGTGAAGATTAACGGCAATATCGGTAACTCGGCGATTGCGTCGAACATCGCCGAAGAAGTCGAGAAAATGGTGTGGGCGACGCGCTGGGGCGCGGATACCATCATGGATCTGTCGACCGGCAAAAACATCCACGCTACGCGCGAATGGATCATTCGCAACTCGGCGGTGCCGATCGGCACGGTGCCGATCTACCAGGCGCTGGAAAAAGTGGGGGGCATTGCTGAGGATTTGACGTGGGAAATCTTCCGCGACACGCTGATCGAACAGGCCGAGCAGGGGGTCGATTACATGACCATTCATGCGGGCGTGCGCCTGCCGTTCGTGCCGCTCACCGAAAACCGCGTGACGGGCATCGTGTCGCGCGGCGGCAGCATCCACGCCAAATGGTGCATCGCGCATCACAAGGAAAACTTCACCTATACGCATTTCGAAGAAATCTGCGAGATCATGAAAACCTACGATGTGAGCTTCTCGCTGGGTGACGGGCTTCGCCCCGGCAGCATTGCCGATGCCAACGACGCAGCGCAATTCGCCGAGTTGAAAACCCTCGGGGAACTCACCGAGATCGCGTGGAAGCACGACGTGCAGGTGATGATCGAAGGGCCCGGCCATGTGCCGATGCACAAGATCAAAGAGAACATGGATAAGCAACTGGAAGCCTGCCATGAAGCGCCGTTTTACACGCTTGGGCCGCTAACGACGGATATTGCGCCGGGTTACGACCACATCACCAGCGCCATCGGCGCGGCGATGATCGGCTGGTTCGGCACCGCCATGCTCTGCTACGTGACGCCGAAAGAGCATCTTGGGTTGCCCGATCGCGACGACGTGAAAGAAGGCGTGATCGCCTACAAAATTGCCGCCCACGCGGCCGACCTCGCCAAGGGCCACCCGGCGGCGCAATTGCGCGACGACGCGCTCAGCCGCGCACGGTTCGAGTTCCGTTGGGAAGACCAGTTTAACCTGTCGCTCGACCCCGATACGGCGCGCGAATACCACGATGAGACCCTGCCCGCCGATGGCGCGAAAGTGGCGCATTTCTGCAGCATGTGCGGCCCCAAATTCTGCAGCATGAAGATCAGTCAAGAAGTGCGTGAATTCGCCAAAACCGAACGCGCGCTGGGTAATATTGCGGCACCCGATGCGGCAACCAATGCCGACGCCGAAATGGCCAAAATGGGCGAAAAATTCAAAGCCGAAGGCAGCGAGATTTACAAGAAGGTGGGCTAGAACCCGGGCAGCATAATGAAGCCGCAGAGTTTATCGCTGCGGGTAAGGCTGTAGGCGGCGGTAGCTTCGACATCACCCGTGGTGCAGTTGGGCGTTACCGTACTGCTGGCAACGTGATTTACAATGCGGCCCGTGGCAGGGTTGCCATCGTCGATCTTGGTGTCAAGATTCCATGCCTCTGCCGGAGTGAGGATGGGGGCAAACGTATTTCCGGCGCGCTCGCCTCCGAAGAAGATGAGGTGCCTGAGAAAGGGCAGCGTATTAAAGAAGTTGGCACCTGTTAAATCGTATTGATAATAAATAGAGAACCCGCTGACGCCAATGCGGCCCGCCGGCACATTAAACCCGGGGGTGGCATCCAAGGAGTTTCCAGTGTCGGTAATGCCACTGTAGCTGCCCTCAATAAGGCCGGCATTCGCCAAATGTTGCCAGAAACGAAATGCTTCATAGGATTGCGATCCGCTCTCGCGAATGACGCCGCTGCCATTCCCGTTACAGGTGCGTTTGGGATCGCTGAGCGTGCGTGAATCGGTCGTGTAGCATGTGGCATCCGTGGCGTGTGCAGTGCCCCAGAATTGCGTGGCATTCGCCATGTCGCCGGGTAAAGCCAAATATTTGTCACGAAAGCTATAAACCACGGTTAAATAGCGATCGGCCTGCGTGGTCACACTACGCAGCTCAGCCGCACGAATCAGTGATTGGCCCGCCAGAATGCCGCCGGTGAGTAGGCCAAGAATGACAAGCACGATGCTCAGCTCGATCAACGAAAACCCACGCATCACCATCTTCTGTCTGTTGAAATAATAAGCGGTTTTTTACCTAACCACTATCTGGAGAGCATTGAGGTTTTCAGTATAAGTTCGGTCGTGTAAAAGTCAATGTAACAGGCATGCAGCGCCCACTTGCGGTTGCAGCGGCAATCGTGAAAGTCGCGGGCATCCCTTCAAAGTCGAAAGCAGCCGGATTTATCCGGATCCCCAAAGAATCAGCGGATTCGTGGCATTAAAGCCGGAAGGTCAGCACGCAGGTACGCGCCGTTTGCGTCAGGGTGTACTGGGCGGCGGCGCTGTTCAGCGCTGAGAGGCAGCGCGACGCGATGGCCGTGGCATCGCTGCCGTTATATTGCGCATACACCGCACCCATGCCGGGCGCGCCATCATCGATTTTTTTGTCAATGCCCCACGCCTCGTCCGCATTGAGGAACCCACCGAGATAGTCGCTGCCCAAAGAGCTATACAGGCCAATGCGCACGAAATGGAAATCGGTGTTGCCGTGGATGCTGGTGCTTTGCATGCCCGCCCCGGCATAGCCGATCATGGCGGCGACGCGGTCGACACCAATCAGCGGGAATGCAACGCCCGGCCCCTGCAGGCTGGCGGCGGGGTTATACTGCATCTTGCCCTCAACCAGCCCGGCGAGGCTGAGCTGCTCGAACACGCGGTTAAATTCGGAAGTGTTGCTGGTGGTCTGGTCGACGATGGTATTGCCGTTGCCATCGCAGCTACCGGTTTGCGCATTCACCGATGCGCCAGCGTTGTTCGTGCAGCTGCTCGATGCTTTGGCACCCCAGTTGGCGGTGGCATTCGGATAATCGCCGGGCTTGTACAGGTATTGTTCTTCGAATGTTGTAAACGCGGTTTTGTATTTTCCTTGCGCTGTGACCACTTTTTGCAGCTGGCTGGCGCGGATCATCGCCTGTCCGCCAAGGATGCCGCCGACCAGCAGGCCGAGAATGGCCAGCACCACCGCCAGTTCGACAAGGGTGAATCCGCGCAGGTGGGCATGCCGGTGACCGGCGGTACAGGGCATAGGGATCATGCCCTGATTATAAGTGCGGCGGCATGCAAGTCAACGGGCGGGATGGGCAATGGTGCGTTGCAGCGTAAGCCGGGGTCTGCTACCGTGCTGCCGTGAAAAGGAGATGCCGATGCGACGCATGGTCATGGCAATGGGGGTAGGAATGGTGCTGGCGACGGCGGCCCATGCTTTTGAAGACGAAATGATGGGGACGCGGGTGAATGGCCGCATGGAGCGCCGCGACGAAGGGTTCGACCGGGTCAACGACCCGAAAATGGATTACCATGGCGAGCATGATTTGGCGCCGCGCAAGCTGCGGGGCGATGCCAGCAAAAGCCCGGCAAAGCCTGCGGCCGATGCCGTGCCGCCGACTGCGGATGGGCCGCCAATCCGGCCGGAATAAAAAAAGCCCCGCATTCTGCGGGGCTTTTGCTTATTTGCTTTTCAGCGCATCGCGGATTTCCCGCAGCAACTGGATATCTTCCGGCGGTGCCGTTTCGGCCGTGGCGGGCGGGGCTGCTTTCAGGCGGTTGATCTGTTTTACCAGAATGAACACGACGAACGCCACGATCAGGAATTTGATGACGGCGTTGATGAATAGCCCGTACATGATGAGGGGGGCGCCGGCTTTCTTGGCCGCTTCCAGCGAATCGAAGCCACCCATCGACAAGTCGAAATAATAATTGGAGAAGTCGATACCGCCGATAATCATGCCGATAAAGGGGTTGATGATGTCGGACACCAGCGAGGTGACGATGGCGGTGAACGCCGCTCCCACGACGATACCGACGGCCATATCGATGACATTGCCGCGGGCAATGAAGGTTTTGAACTCGTTGAGCATGAAATCACTCCATAATTGAGGTTGCGGCAATCCTAATAAATTTTTTATGCGGGTTGCGCTAGATGAATTCACAGCCATGAAAAAAACATTCGCATTCAAGGAAGACCTGCTGCATGCAACCCTGCGTCACCCGCGTTCCGTGCGGGCACTGCGTATCATGCGGTGCCGTCCGCTCATGCTGTCGTCGGTGGTCTTGCTGGCGGCCCTTAGTGGCTGCACCACACCGCCGCCTGCCGCCAGCGCCGCCGAGTTTGCGCAGGCGGACAGCAACCATGACGGCCAGCTGGATGCCGATGAATACAAGCGCCTGATCGCGATTCGTGCAGCCGGCGGCGACGAAGTGGCCGCCCAAACGGTAAAATCGAATTTGCGTTACGACACGTACAGCACCCGCTTTGAATATCGTGATCGCAATGGTGACGATGTGCTCTCGGCGCAGGAACTGGGCCTGAAATAGCCCGCGAAACACCCCTTGCACCCGCGCGGCATGGCGGCTATAGAGGCCTCCCGCGCGGGTGTAGTTCAATGGTAGAACGGCAGCTTCCCAAGCTGCATACGTGGGTTCGATTCCCATCACCCGCTCCATCGGGCCGGCAGGGTTCGATGTGCTCGCCGGACAACAATCTCTGGTTGTGATATGGCTTATCTATGCCACAGTTGGCGTGCGCTATCCCCACCCTCGACAAAAAACGTATTATTAGGTTGGTATATCTAGGATTTTTTTCTAACTTCGGGGCATGTTGGGAGTCCGCAACCAAAAGGGGCATGTTTTCGTGCGCGCGTGTGCAAGCGCTTCGCGCGTGCGTCTGCTCGTGGGCGCGATGGCGTGCGCGCTGCTCGCGAGCGCGGCACCCGCGTGGGGGCAGGCGGTGCCCAGCGCCGCCGATGCCGCCCGTGTGCAGCAGCGCATGCCGGATGCGACCCTGCCGCAGCCGGAGGTGAAAGCGGGCGCCGCTGCCCGTGCGCTGCCGGTAGTGGCTGTCCCGAAAAAAGCAAAAACGATTCGTTTCACGCTCAAGGCCGTGCAGATCGACGGCGCGACGGCGTTCGACGAAGCCGCGCTGGCGGATATTTACCGCGACAGCATTGGCCAGGAAATTGCGCTGGACGTGGTGTGGGAATTCGCCGCCGCCATCACCGAGCGCTACCAGCAGGCTGGCTATTTCCTTTCGCGTGCCTATGTGCCGGCGCAGGAGATCGACGAAGGCATCGTGCATATCCGTGTGGCCGAAGGCTATGTGCACGATGTGCAACTCGATGCGCAGGCGACGACCAACCCGCTCGTCGTGGCGTGGACGGAGCGGCTGCGCAGCGAGCGCCCGCTGCGCCTTGCTTCGATGGAAAGCCTGCTGCTGCGCCTGAACGACCTGGCCGGGCAGGATTACCGCGCCGTGCTGGAAAAAGCGATCGACCCCGACGCGCCGGAAGGGGCGGCGCTGCTGAACGTGGTGACGGTGGAAGAGCACAAGGAATTCCGTGTCGGCTTCGACAATTTCGGCTCGCGCTATCTGGGGCCCTACGAGGCGAACGCGCAGGTAGTGCTACCGATTATCCCGAACCAGAAAACCACCGTTTCGTGGCTCGGTTCGCTGCCGATGGACGAGCTGAAATACGGTAGCATCACGCACAGCATCCCGCTTAGCTATGACTGGGCGATGGACCTGAACGCCAGCCGTACCGATACCCATCCTGGATCGATTCTGGAGAGCCAGGAAATCGACAGCGTGTCGACCGGATTCGGCTTTGGATTTTCGTATCAGTGGAAACGCCAGCGCAACGAAAACATCCTCACGCGCCTGTCGTTCGACGGGCGCAATACGCGCTCCGACCTGCTGAAAATTTTGCCGATCACGCGCGATCAGGTGCGGGCATTGCGCGCCACCACCACTTACCAGCGCGCGCACGATGCGGGCGACTACGATTACGCCAGCCTGACCGTGAGCCAGGGCATCGATGGATTCGGTGCCAGCAAGGCCGGCGACGCCAATCTTTCGCGTGCCGAAGCGAAGCCGGATTTTAGTAAAATTGAAGCCATGTACAGCCACCTGCAACCGCTGCCGCAAAACTTCGTGGGCGTGGTGTCGTTAAACGGGCAGTTTGCCTCGGGCCCGCTCTATTCCAGCGAGGAGTTCGGCTATGGCGGGCAGAGCTTCGGGCGGGCTTACGATGCGTCTGAAATTACCGGTGACCATGGCGTTGCGGCTGCCCTCGAATTGCGGTATAATGGATTGAAGCCATGGGGTGGCATGCATTTTGCACCGTATGGGTTCTACGATATCGGGCGCGTCTGGAACGACGACGCCGGACAAGAAAAACAAGCTTCAGGCAGTTCGATGGGGGTCGGGGTGCGAGCGGCAACGGAGCTAGGCATCACGGCGAATATTGGCGTTGCCATTCCGCTCACGCGGGATGTCGACCAACCGATTTACGGGAATGGAAAGAGCCCTCGTTACATGCTGCAACTGACATACGAGTATTAACCGCCGATGACGCACTCGACGCTGCATAGCGCGCCGAAGCGCACCACTCGCC
>JBIISI010000034.1:0-20037 GCA_044341105.1 Rickettsiales bacterium
CAGAATGGCTTCGCCACCACTTGCCCAACATTTTCTTCTTCGGCTTCTTCGGCATTCTGTCGTTGCAACTATCGGAGTTGATGCTGTTTCGTTTTGTCCTTTCGATGGATTTTCCCCCGGTCAGAAACCTGATCTGGGGCATGATCGTCGTGGGGGGGAGTGCTTTCGCCAGCCTGTTGGTCATCATCGGCGGCGGCTATCTTTGGGCGGCGTGTCTGGGAATGTTCTGCGGTCTTGCCGCATCGTTCTTCTGGATGCCTGTCCGGCTTCGCTACTACAGCGAAGTCTAAAGCCATGTTCCCCCATCGCTCCGGCGATGGGGGAACCATTCATGACCATCAGGAAAAAATAAGTCTTCTGTAAATGCTCATAATAATTTAGTATTCTGAGGCAATTAATAGGGACGATTGTGCGCGGATTTTCATTAATTGAGCTATCGATTGTGCTCGTCATTCTGGGCCTGCTTACAGGGGGGATCCTTGCTGGGCAGTCGCTGATTCGGGCAAGTGAGCTGCGTTCCGTAAGCGCTGAGTTCCAGCGCTACAGTGCCGCTGCGTATACGTTCCGCGATAAGTATTTTGGACTGCCGGGGGACTTGACGAATGCCACGGCTTTCTGGGGTAAGGATAACACCAATTGTTCCGGCCATTCCGGGAATGTTGGAACACCGGGTACCTGTAATGGCAATGGTAATGGGCAGTTGAATGATGGAAGCGGTGCGACTGTTCCCGGGGAACAATTTGGCTATTGGCAGCAGCTTGCGCTCGCCGGCCTGATTGAGGGGACGTATTCTGGGCTCACCGGTTCCGGCGGCGGATTTGATTCCACAATCGGCAGCAATGTCCCGCGCAGCAAAATCAGCAACACGGGATGGAGTGTGCGTTGGATCGGTTATAATGGGGATGCCGCTAACGCGTATTATTACGTCAGAAACTATGGGAACGTGCTTTATTTCGGTCGCGAAACGCCTTCGGCAGAAACAGCGGATGACACGCTCAAGCCAGAAGAAGCATGGAACATCGATACCAAGATGGATGATGGCAAGCCAAACACGGGCAAAATCACCAGCTTTAAACGTAGCAACAGTTACACGCCTAACTGCGTCAACGCCGCGACGGAATATGACCTGCTGTTAAGCAGTGTTGAATGCAGCCTGCTGGTCAGTGATGGGTAAGGGGACGAAGGTCTTTTTCAAATAAATCAGTTCTTTATAAGAATTCGATCGGCTGCGCCTTAACATAATCTTCACATTTCTTCCCTATGGTTAGTGCTACACTGAAAGCATGAATCTGGGATATTTCGACGCAGCTTTGGAACAGATCGCCCGCAACGAGCAGCAGCGGGGGACGCGCTTTGCGCAAAGCAGCGTACAGATCGGGGCCACCGCCCAGCAGGCCGCCCTCACGCAGGAACAACTCGTTGAGAATTTCCGCACGCTGGTGCCGGAACAGGCGCAAACCGCCGTACTGCAAACGGTTCAGAACCGCGGCATGACCGAGCGTTCGCAGATCGCCGAGCTGATGATGGGGGCCATCCACGAAGCGCTGCGCGACCGCGCCGACCTTACGCCCGAGCAGAAAATGGCCTATACCGGTGAACTGCGCGGGCTGGAGCACAGCAACCGCCCGGTGACCGAACAGCAGGTGGCCACCGCCGCCCCGGCCATTCGCGAGCAGGTCGAAAAAATCAAAGACGACAAAGAGAAAATCGCCGAGCAGGAAAAAGCGCTGGCGGGCCTGTTCGTGGCCCCGGTGGCCGCGCTCGCTGTCGCCACCATCGAATCGGCCGACAAAGACCCGGCGGCGCAGGCCCTGAAAGTGGCCGAACAAACCCGCCGCCAGCAGATCGAAGACGAACTGCGCGGTCGTCGCGCCATGGAACAGGTCGGCCCGCTGGCCATTCCCGTTTCCCCCACGGCACTCGGCAATGGCCTCGCCGCCCTGGTTGAAGGCCTCACCCTTCCCAAACTGGCGGTACAGGACATGGATAAACAGGCGGCGGCCGATACCAATAAGGCCGCGCCCGCCATTACCGCCCTCGACCCCGCCCGCCACCGCGAGAACGGGCTGGGCTAACGCGCCCATAAAAACCCCCTCAAACTGTGGATAACTGCGCCCCCGCGTTTGTTTCTGGGGGTGGATCGGCTAGAACTTGCCTCAGTTAAAAAACGAGGGGTTCCCCATGGCCGGCAACATCGCTGAAATTCTTCCCATCTCCATCGAAGAGGAAATGCGCAAAAGCTACCTCGATTACGCCATGAGCGTGATCGTGTCGCGTGCCATTCCCGATGTGCGCGACGGGCTGAAACCTGTGCATCGCCGCATCCTGTTCGGCATGATGGAACTGGGCGTCGATTACAACAAGCCCTACAAGAAATCGGCACGGATCGTGGGCGACGTGATGGGTAAATACCACCCGCACGGCGACGCCGCGATCTACGACGCGCTGGTGCGCATGGCGCAGCCGTTCAGCATGGGCCTCATGCTGGTCGACGGGCAGGGCAATTTCGGCTCGATGGACGGCGACAACGCCGCTGCCATGCGCTACACCGAATCGCGCCTGTCCAAAGCCGCGCATTCGCTGCTCGACGATATCGAAAACAACACGATCGACTATCAGGAAAACTACGACGGTGCCGAGCAGGAGCCGACCGTGCTGCCCGCGCGTTTCCCCAACATTCTGGTGAATGGCGGGGGCGGCATCGCGGTGGGCATGGCCACCAACATCCCGCCCCACAACCTTGGTGAAGTGATCGACGCGACCTGCGCGCTGATCGACAACCCCGAAGCGACGATGGACGACCTGCTGGCGATCTGCCCCGGCCCGGATTTTCCGACCGGCGGCATCATCCTTGGCCGCACCGGCTCGCACAGCGCCATGACCACGGGCCGTGGCTCGGTGGTGATGCGCGGGCGCGCCGAAGTGGAGCTGAATAAGCAAGGCCGCGAGAGCATCATCATCACCGAAATCCCGTATCAGGTGAATAAGGCGCGCATGATCGAGCGCATCGCCGAGCTGGTGAAAGAGAAGAAAATCGAAGGCATTTCCGATATCCGTGATGAATCGGACAAATCTGGCGTGCGGGTAGTGGTCGAAGTCAAGAAAGACGCGATGGGCGAGGTGATCCTCAACCAGCTTTACCAGCTCACCCCGCTGCAAACCAGCTTTGGTGTGAACATGCTGGCGCTGAACCAGGGCCGCCCTGAACTGCTCGATTTGCGCAAAGTGCTCACCGCCTTCATCGGCTTCCGCGAAGAAGTGATTACCCGCCGCACGCAATTCCTGCTCGGCAAAGCGCGCGACCGCGCCCACGTGCTGATCGGCCTCGCCATCGCGGTGTCGAACATTGATGAGGTGATCGCCGTGATCCGCGCCAGCGCCGACCCGAACATCGCGCGCGAGGAACTCATGAAGCGCGAGTGGGAAGCCGCCGACGTGATCGCGTTGCTGAACCTTGTCGAAGATTCGGGCAACACGCTGAACGGCGACAAGATCAAATTCACCGAGGCGCAGGCCCGCGCCATTCTGGAGCTTCGCTTGCAGCGCCTGACCGGCCTCGAGCGCGAGAAAATCGACGGCGAGCTGGCCGAGCTTGCGACCGACATCCAGTACCACCTCGCCATTCTCGGTTCGCGCGAGAAGCTCTATGCGCTGATGCGCGACGAGCTGGTAAAGGTGAAAGCCGAATTCGCCGTGCCGCGCCGCACCGAAATGCAGGACAGCGAGTTCGAACTCGACATGGAATCGCTTATCCAGCGCGAAGACATGGTGGTGATGGTGACGCAGGGCGGCTACATCAAGCGCGTACCGCTTGCCACGTATCGTGCGCAAAAGCGCGGCGGCAAAGGCCGCAGCGGCATGAGCCTGCGCGACGAAGACGCGACGACCGAACTGTTCGTGGCATCCACCCACGCGCCTGTGCTGTTCTTCAGCTCCACCGGCAAGGTGTATAAGCTGAAAGTCTACCGCCTGCCGCTGGCGACCCCGCAGGCGCGCGGCAAGGCGCTGGTGAACATCTTCCCGCTTGGTGCGGGTGAAACCATCACCAGCTTCATGACGCTACCGGAAAACGAGGAGGATTGGGACAACCAGCACATCTTCTTCGCGACTGCGCAGGGCAATGTGCGCCGCAACGACCTGTCGGATTTTAAATCCGTCATGAGCAACGGCAAAATCGCCATCAAGCTCGATGAGGCCGACAAGCTCGTGGGCGTGAAAACCTGTAATGCCGAGGACCACGTCCTGCTCGCCAGCCGCGACGGTAAATCCATGCGCTTCCCGGTCGATGCGGTGCGCGTGTTTAAATCGCGCACCAGCGACGGGGTGCGCGGCATGAAGCTCGCCGACAAAGACGAGGTGGTGAGCATCAGCATCCTCCACGGCATTCGCGCCACGGCAGAAGAGCGCGAGGCCTACCGCAAATACGCCAGCGCCAAGCGCCGCGCCGAAGGGCTGGAAGATGCCGACGGCGCGCCCGAGAAGGCCGACGATTCGGTGGCCGAAATCACGCTCGACGAAGCGCGCATCGCCGAGATGGAGCAGGCCGAAGAGATGATCCTCACCATCACCGAGCTGGGCTATGGCAAGCGCACCAGCGCCTATGAATACCGCGTGACCAACCGTGGTGGCTCAGGCGTGACGGGCATGAGCATCGGCAAGAAAAACGGCTGCGTGGTCACCAGCTTCCCCGTCGAAGCGGGCGACCAGATCATGCTGATGACCGATAAAGGCACGCTGATCCGCACGCCGGTGCAGGATATCCGACTGTGCGGGCGCACCAGCCAGGGCGTCATCACCTTCCGCACCAGCGGTAGCGAGAAAGTCATCTCCGCCGTGCGCCTGAAGGCCGATATGGTGGTGGAAGACGCTGCCGACGAGGCCGGGGAAGGCGAAGCCGCCGAGGGTGCCGAGGCGTAACCCTTTCTCGGATTCGTCACGGAACCGTCATGAAACTGTCATGCGCGCGCGCTAATGTGCGACGCATGACAGCGAAACGGGGTTTGCATTCCACGAAAGATCAGGCGCTATGGCAGGCGCGGTATGATCGCATCTATGCGTTATGGAGCGAACTGGTACCGGTGATGCGCCGGATTCGCGCGGATCATCCCGAATGCCTGCGTTGCGATTTGGGGGATATTCATGCCAGCGATGGGTTTAGCCAGGCGGAAGACCTGGTCGGTAATCTGCTGAGCGGTGCGTTATTCTGCTACACGAGGCGCCCCGATCCGCTTGCGGAAAAACTCCTACGCGAGCGCTACGCCCCACGCAGCTTCACGATTTTGAATCAGGTCAAGGACATGCTCGCGCAATACGATGCAGGCGAAGAACCGCGCCGCATCGCCGATGATTTGCAAGCGGCACTGGAAGATGTGTATCAGGCAGCCGCGTCTTCGCCCACTCGCAGCGCTGCACCGCGCCACCGCTAGCGGTTCAATCGCCGGTCAACGTCGCCGTAAAGGATGCGGCGACTAAGGTTGCCCTCCATGATTTTCAGTGAAGGATCAATGGTGCGCATATCCGGGGCCTCCGAGAGTTCGAGGGAGGGCAGGCAATAGGTAAACATGCCTTCATTGGCACCGGCCACGCGCCGATGGAACAGCGCGCGGAATGCCCGTTCTTTTTCCGGCGTGAACCATGGCGCAGGAATCGCCCGCGAAAGCGCATTGGGCGCGCCGTCGGCAATTTTCGCCGCCAGGATGTAGGGTTCGCACAAGGTGTTGTGATGGTGGTGATTGCCACAGGGAATATTGCTATCATCTTCCCAGTAGGAGAGGGCGCTATGCGTGAACGGCTTATCGTGGTTCACGATTTTGGCCATGCGCCTGCCGAATAGCACGCGACTTTCGCCATGGCGCGCGCGGATGGCGTGTAGCATGCGGCCAAGGCTTCCCTCGCGCTCGGCCTGTTCCCAGATGCTATCGGCGTTCTCATGCAATTGCTGGGCATGGACCTTGCGCAGCGATGGCTCCAGCGCAGGGACCCATTGACCCATGGCATACGTAATGAATTTGTTCGGTGAATTGTCTGGTTGGCCGTTCGCATAATACGACATCGACGCAGGGCTTTCGACAATTTTGCCTTCAGGCGTGCGCATGCGGGCATTCCATTTTTTCGCATAGCGTTCATGGCCTTTTTTCGCCGTGTCATCGACAATATCCCGGAAACTCAGCCCCGCGCGCACGCGTGCTGTTTTGTGCGCGCAGTTGATCTCGGTGGGCTGGTTTTTCTGGCCGTCCTGCCAGATTGCGGCATCTTCATGCGCCTCGGCTAACTGCTCAAGCAATAAATTGGGCGTGCCATAGTCGATTTTCAGGGTTTCCAGCAATGCCGTCATCGCGTAGGCGCTCGGCAGTAACGTGCCTTTTGCCCAGCTTTCCACCACATAATCGCCATAGGGGATATGCCGCGTGGGGTGCTGCGCCCGCGCGATCTCTATGCCGAACTCGGCATATTCTTCCGGTGGAATATAGGCATTTTCCATGGCCTGCCGTAGCAGTGCGGCAAATTGCTGGCGTGGGTTTTGGCTGTCGTCTTTCTGTAACTGGCGCATCATATCCATCGCATCAGCATAAGTGTTATGGATGCCATGTGCGTGAAGAATTCGTGACAATTCCAGCAACCTATGGCTTATAGCCCGCAAGGAGATTTTCATGCGCATCGGTATTTACCCCGGCACGTTCGATCCCATTACCTTCGGCCATCTGGATATTATCCAGCGGGCGCTGCGCGTGGTCGACCAGCTCATCATCGGCGTTGCCCTCGATTCGGCGAAAGACCCGCTCTTCGACGTGCAAACCCGTGCGGCCCTCGTGCGTGGCGTAGTTGATGCATTAGGTGAGGATAAGTCGCGCGTGACGGTGGTCCCGTTTTCCGGCCTGCTCGCCAATTTTGCGCGCGAGCAAAAAGCGACCTTATTAATCCGTGGTTTACGCGCGGTTTCTGACTTTGAATATGAATTCCAGATGGCGAGTGTGAACAATAAAATCGCGCCGGAGCTGGAAACGGTGTTCCTCACCGCCAGCGACGCGACGCATTTTATTTCCTCGCGCTTTGTGAAGCAGATCGCCCGCCTCGGTGGCGAGGTGACGAAGTTCGTGCCCGCGCCGATTGCCGAGGCGCTCAAGCGCGAATACCTCATCCCCCGCGGCTAGGCGAAACGTATTGCGCTGCCCGCCAAAGCACGCTAATCCACCCCCATTCCATTCCACCGCACAGGAGTGACCCATGCGTTTCCTTTCCATGATCCTAGGAGTATTCCTCATGACTGCCTCGGCCCAAGCCGCTACCTACAAAGACCCCGAAAACACCCTGCTGCTGCAGCTGAAAGACGGCACGGTCGCCATCCAGCTGCGCCCGGACAAGGCGCCGAAAACCGTCGCCCGTATTAAAGAGCTGGCGCGCCAGGGCTTCTATGACGGCATCGTGTTCCACCGCGTGATTGAAGGCTTCATGGCGCAAACCGGCGATCCGACCGGCACCGGCACCGGCGGTTCGGGCAAGAACCTGAAAGCCGAGTTCAACGATTTGCGCCACATTCGCGGCACGGTGAGCATGGCGCGCGCGGCGAACATCAACAGCGCCGACAGCCAGTTCTTCATCTGCTTCAAACCCGCCCCGTTCCTCGATGGACAGTACACCGCTTTCGGGCAGGTCATCGCGGGCATGGAATTCGTGGATGCCATCACCCGTGGCGAGCCGCCGGCGAACCCGGACAAAATCATCAGCATGAAAGTCGCGGCGGACGTGAAAGACGCTGCCCCGGCGGCGGCTGAGTAAGAAAAACGGTGTCATCCCGGCCTTGCGCCGGGATGACTTTTTCGGGCTCTCCGCTGGTCCCGGCGCAAGGCCAGGATGGCAGGGGAAAAAACCATGCGCGTCGACCAATTCGATTTCCATCTCCCGCCTGAGCGCATCGCGCATTACCCCGCTACCCCGCGCGATGCGGCGAAGCTGCTGCATGTCTTCCCCCGCATGGGCGACCTTCATGTGCGCGACCTGCCATCGCTGCTTGGCCCCGGCGATATCCTCGTCTTCAACGATAGCCGCGTGATTCCTGCGCGCCTGTTTGCGCCGGTGGGCGAAAAGCAGGTCGAGGTGCTGCTGCACCAACGCCGCGCCGATGGGTGCTGGCATGCGTTCGCGCGCCCCGCCAAGAAACTCAAGCCGGGCATGGAACTCACCTTCGCCCCCGGCTTCACCGCCACCGTGCTGGGCCGCACCGAAGACGGGCAGGTGGTGCTGCGCTTCGGCGACGACCTGTTCGAGCAATTGCGCGCCCATGGCCACATGCCATTGCCGCCCTATATCGACCGCGCCGACGAAACCGCCGACCAGCGCGATTACCAGACCATCTACGCCGCGCATGACGGCTCGGTCGCCGCACCCACTGCCGGGTTGCATTTCACGCCGGAACTGATGGCGGCGCTGGATGCGCGCGGCGTGCAGAAAGCCTTCGTCACCCTGCATGTCGGCGCGGGCACCTTCCAGCCGGTGAAGGTCGACGACACCGACGAGCACGTGATGCACCGCGAATGGATCGAGGTGGGCGCACCGGCGGCGAATGCCATTAACGCCGCGCGCGCAGCGGGTGGCAAGGTGGTGGCGGTGGGCACCACCAGCCTGCGCATTTTAGAAAGCGTCGCCGCCGATGACGGCACGCTGGCACCGTTCACGGGCGACACGGGCATTTTCATCACCCCCGGCTACCGCTTCAAAATCGTGGACCGGCTGATGACCAATTTCCACCTGCCCAAATCCACGCTGTTCATGCTGGTGAGCGCCTTTGCGGGGTTGGAGGCGATGCAGGCCGCCTATGCGCACGCCATTGCAAACGAGTACCGTTTTTATTCCTACGGCGACACGTCGTTGCTCGAGCGCGCCGGCTGAGTAACGCGCGCCGCCCAGCTTGGGTCACGATCGCCCGCGCAGATCGCGCGCAGCGCATCGACCCATTCCTGCTGGTAACGTGCGCGTGCCAGCGGATTATATCCGACATGCTGCAACATGCAGTGAGCTACCTGTGCTTCCCAATAAGCATCCCGGGCAGTAATGAAATCCGCGACGCCGGGATCAGGATCAATCGACGCATGCCACCCGCCATGCGTTTCGATGAGGTTGGAAAGCATGGGGGCAGGTCCTAGAAAATACGGCATGGGATATTCGGGATAGAACTGGCGGATGGTGGGATCAAACACCACAATCCCTTCGTCGCTGGTGTGAACGGCAAGGCAGGTGTGGGCCCATTTAAAAAGCTCCACATGGTCGATATTCCGATCGAAAAACAACTCGCTATAGCGATCACTAAAGGCATCGCATTGATCGAGTACGTCGTTCGCGACCATGGCGGGCCACGGGCTGTCCGGCGTTTCGATCAACGCACGCAGTTCGGCCATGCTGGGGCGGATAAGGCGGGGGCTTGCACTCATGGCCGCGAACCTATAATGGGCGGGGGCACAAAAGGATGAATCTTTCATGACATTCGGCTTCCACATTGCTGCCACCGATGGCCGCGCCCGTACCGGCATGGTGTCCACCGCGCATGGCGAGATTCGCACGCCGGCCTTCATGCCCGTCGGCACGGCGGCGACGGTGAAGGCCATGCATATCGAGGATGTGGCGGCCACCGGCGCCGACATCATCCTCGGCAACACGTATCACCTGATGCTTCGCCCCGGGGCCGAGCGCATTGCGCGGCTGGGCGGCCTGCACAAATTTATGGGGTGGAGCAAACCGATCCTCACCGATTCGGGCGGGTTTCAGGTCATGTCGCTCGCCGCGCTGCGCAAAATGAGCGAGCAGGGGGTGACGTTTCAATCCCATATCGACGGCACGAAATGGGAGCTGACACCCGAGCGCTCGATTGAGATCCAGCATCTGCTGGGCAGCACCATCACCATGGTGTTCGACGAATGCACGCCCCACCCGGCGACGCACGAGGTGGCCAGAAAATCCATGGAGCTTTCCATGCGCTGGGCGCAGCGCTCACGCGATGCATTCGTGGCCCGCACGGGCTATGGCCAGTTCGGCATCGTGCAGGGCAGCGTGTACGACGATTTGCGCGAGATTTCTGCGAAGGCCCTCACGCAGATCGGCTTCGAGGGCTACGCCATCGGCGGCCTCGCGGTGGGCGAGGGGCAGGCGGAAATGTTCCGCGTGCTCGACTACACCCCCGGCTTCCTGCCCGCGGATAAACCGCGCTACCTCATGGGCGTGGGCAAGCCCGACGATATTCTGGGCGCGGTGCAGCGGGGGGTCGATATGTTCGATTGCGTGATCCCAACCCGCAGCGCCCGCAACGCCCGGGCCTATACCAGCATGGGCGAGCTGAACCTGCGCAACGCCCGCCACGCCGATGACCACCGCCCGCTCGATCCGGGCAGCCAATCGCCCATCAACCGCTACAGCCGGGCCTATATCCATCACCTGTTCAAGGCCGATGAGATGCTGGGGCCGATGCTGCTGACCGAGCATAATCTGTGGTATTATCAGGAGCTCATGCAAGGCATCCGCGCGGCGATTGCCGATGGCCGGCTGGAAAGCCATGCCGAGCAATTGCGCGAAGGCTGGGCAACGGGCGATATGGCGGCGCTGTAAGCGCGGCGGGAATTAGAAGGGAAAGTGGTGATCCGGGTGGGGGTCGAACCCACGACAACACGATTAAAAGATGCTATGCGGCGCGGAGAATTAAGCAGGGAATGCATAGCCTTAATGGCTTATGGTTTTGCTATAAAAATGCTGACTCGATATGTTTAAGCTGCTGTTTTATATCGCCTTCGTTTTCGTTAATAGTAAGGCTATTTAAGGGGCGCGATGACCTCAGGTTTCCGACGATAAACGCGATTGGTCATGCGCATGTCTGCGTGGGCTAGAAGCGCCTGGGCATGCTGTAATGATGTTGCGTCACTGGCCACCTTTGCCCGCAAGTCATGTTCGGTAAACCGCACCACGTCCGTTTCTTTCAACAAGCGTGTCATGAAGCGTTGCCAGATCGACGCCCAGCCGTGCGAGCGGCCCAATTGCTCGTCGATGTAGCCTTTGCCCCGGCGCGTACAGAAAAGGTAGGGCGATATATCGACGGGCCGCGCCTCTTTTGCTAACCGCACTGCTTCCCGGAGAGAATCGGTCCATGCATAGATAATCTGCTTACCAGTGCTGCCTTGCGTTTTGCGCGGGGTGATGTGGATGCCATCTTCGCGCAAGCAATCTTCGGTGATGCGCAGCAGGTCGCCTTGGCGCAGGCCGGTGAGCAGCTTCAGGCGAATGTAAGACTGAATGATCGTGATGCTGTCGCCTTTGCGTGATGGCTCCATGGACAGGCATGCCACAATCTCTGCATCTTCCACGTAACGCGTGCGCGGCTTGCTGCCCTTAAGGCGCACCTGCCCCTTGAAGGGGTGCCGGTCGATGTAGCCCCATTCCACCGCTTTAGTGAAGGCGTGGGAAAGCAGGGCGACCTCCAAACGCGCATTGGTTTTCGAATCGCGCTTATCCACGTATTTGTAAATGTCCTTCGGCTGCAGCTCTTGCAGCTGCATGTGGCCGAAGACCGCCCGCACGCGCCCGATTTGCGTCGTGTTGCCGGTCTGTGATGCCGCTGATTTTGTTGGCACCACCTCCAGCGCGTAGCGATCGAGCAGTTGCCCGATATTGCCGGCGCGATCTTCCGCCTCCAGCCGTTCTGTCCATGCCCGATAGGCTTCGGGTTTCGAGCGGCCGAGCAGGAAGGTCTTTTTTCCCTCCCACAACCCTTCGCTTCCCGGCGGCACCTGGTAATAATAGACGCCGTTAATGCAGCGCCACCGCGCGGGCAGTCCCTTATTTTCCGGCAGGCGTTTTCTAGGCATTCACCCCGTCCCAATGCGGCTCAGAGCGTTTTTGCTGCTTTACGGCTGCCGCGCCCATTTCCTTCTCCACATGCGCTTTTAGTACGGCAATGCTACTATCCGGGCGCAGTTTATAGCTGATGCCCATCAATGCCAATGCGCGCTCCTGAGCATGACGTTGCCTATATCCGGTTAGTTCACGGAGTTCTTCTGCCGTTAGGAACATGGGGCTTCCTCCGTTATGTGCTGGCTGGGGAGTATGTATGAGTTGATTGGTGATCGCCGCTCTTGCCGCGCATCGCCATACCTGTCCCATAGTGCCTGCGGCGGCCCCACATCTTTCTTTCTACGTTCTTGGTTAGAAGCTATGCTAAAAGCCACTCGCCGCGCTCTATCTAAGGTCGAAAGCAAATACCCCACATCCGTACGGTACTGAGCCGCCATAGGGTTGCCATCCACGCTCGGCATGCCATCCATGAAGCGGCGGGTTATTTCGTTTAGGAGGTTGTCGCTCATTTAATACTCCGCTAAATGCGTGACGTGCTGCTCGCCGCAACGATTACATTCTTTAATTTCGCCGCCGTCTTTTTCGGTGAAGCTCACAGAGCGCCAGCATTTGTCGCAGAACCACGGGCCTGCCAATCCGTTGAACACATAAACAGCAAGTGCAATGAAGGGTATTAGAAACAAATCCATCACTTCCCTCCCTGCTCAACGGTGGCTGCTCGTCTGCTGGCTGCTTCCAATACGTTTTTAACAAAAAGAGCATGGTACGCGGAAAAGCCTACTTTATTAAATAAGCGTTGACATTTTGCGTGCTGATTTTTGTAGCGTTTTTTACCACGCCACCCGTTGTAAGGGCAGTCTTTAGGGAAGAACGGTACTCCGTTGGACAGGGCCGCGTTCATCGCTTTGACTCCCGTTCGATGGCGGCGAGGGCTTCGTCTGCATCCTCATAGCATTGTTTAACATCCTCGGGCGTGTCGCAATCCCATTGCCATTCGTCGCCACGGCCACGGAATTTAACCCATTGGAAGCAGCGCACCTTAATGCGCTCCAAAGCCTCCACCAGCGGCTTCATCTGCCCGGCGGCGGCTTGGTTGGCAGCTTGCCATATTTCCCAACGCCACTGGATGTCAACGCGCTGATAGTTCTGTGCACCTGATGGGTCGCGGCGCAACATGCCAGCACCGCCCGTGCGTGAACCTTTGTAACGGCGCAGCATCTCGACCTCGAACTGCTTTCGCACTTGCGCTTCGTTCATGACCGCGCACTCCCTTCTTTGAACGATTGTTTCCATGCCCATAGCAGCGTGCGGCAAATGGGTTGTGCGGCTTCACGCGGCATCTGTTCCGCGCAACGGGTCATAATCTCGACAAGCTCAGCGGTCGGGATGGGGGAGCAAAGGCGTAATGTCATGCCGTGCCCTCCTGTGTGGTTTGCAGCGCATCCAGGTGCTTTGCCTGTTTTTCTAGCCGGGAAATGATTGCCAGCTGCTCAGGGATACTAACCTCAGCAAACTGCATGAAAAACGTATCTGCGGCCTCTTTGATTGCCAGCGCTGCTCCGGCGGAAGATTCCAGCGTTATCTGGTGGCTAATGCTATGCGCGCCATCTGCGGTAAGCACATCGATATGCACGCCCTTGTCGGTCTGGTGAGCGATTATGCGGATAAGTCGGTTCATGCGGATGCACCGTTAAAATTGGTGAAGATCACGATTGCACATGGAAACGGTGCATTGAACTTGCTTCCGCCAAACTTCAAGCGGCCCTTAATAAAATGCACCAAGCCCTGCGTGCAGTATTGCTGCCACCATTTGGTGTCGGTGCGGGCGGGTAACAGGCAAATGACCTGCGTACCTTCCTTGGCGGTTTCGTAAGCTTTTTTTACCCAAGCGCTGATGCCGCGACCGTAAGGCGGGTTCATGAACACCGCGCCGCTGGAAAGCTTCCATGATTGCGCAAGGCCATTTTCCTGCGCCGTGTAATAGCGCAGTGCCTTTGCATTCTCTTGTGTAGCGCAAGGATCCAGCTGGATGTTGAATAGGGACGAAAGATGCTTGAAGAAGCTATCTGGTGTGGCCCATTCTACGGTATTGCTAGAATAGTGAACGGGGTTCATGCGTGGCGCTCCACTTCGACGTTATCCATGGTGAAATCAAACAGCAGCTCGTTGCCCGGCTGCATTTCGATGATGGGCTCGGCTCGGCGACGCGCAGCTTTACGCAGGTTCGCCTCGCGCAGGTTTTGCACGCGCAGCGCTTCTTTCTCGGGACTGCGCTTCGCTTTCTTGCGGCCATCGGCAGATTTTGACTCCAGCTGCGCGCGGATGATCGCCGCGGCGGGGTGGGGTGATACGGAGTTACCGCACATGCGTACTTGCGCCGTTTTGCTGAGCGGCTTGCCGTTGACGATCGGGGCGATGATGTAATCGGCGGGGAAGCCCTGCGCAGCATATAGCTCCTTGGGCGACAGCATGCGCATGCCGATGTCGGCGATGATGTATTCTTCGCCTTCGACCGTCACCAGACCGAAGCGGTCTTTGCTGACAACGGTGCGCATAGGTTCGCTCAGGTCGATACCGTATTTCTCATTGCCGTAGTAGGCCATCAGAAAGGCGCGAACCTCGGCAATGTGGGTGCCTTGGGCGCGGATGGTCGCCATAGGCGCATCGACCGGCTGACCGTCTTTGCAGGTGCCGTGCAGCTTTACGAGACTGCTGGCGACCATACCGCCACGGTAATCGCCCGTCATGGAATTGATGGGCTTTTGAACGTCGCGCGGCTTGGCTGCATATGCTGGGCCACTCGCCGCCGCCAAGAATGCCGACACTACGCCTTGCTGGCTGCCCGAAGCGGTTAGCGTGCTCATGGGCTGGTCTGCCGCGCGGCCAACATTGGGAATGCCGCCGCCATGGTTATTATGCTGGGCGAGGAACGCCGCGGCGAGAGCATGCTTGCCACCGCCCGCCACCACCGTGCCAAGCGGTTTTTGCGGGTCGAGCGCACGCGGCGCTTGCCCGTCGCGTTCTCCATACCCGGTTTGCACCAGAGTAGCGGCCGCCAGCGCGAAGTGGCCACCCTTGACCTGCGCGCATTGGGTGCGTAACGGCTCGTCGGCTGTCCAGCTGCGAGGATTGCTGGCATTTGCATGCTCGGTGATCACTGGGGCAACCAATGCATAATCATTAGATGCGGTCACGGTGCCAAGCGGTGCATCTATTGTATGCTCACCTTTACCGCGCTTCTTTCCGTTCTTATCGCGCTCACCATGTGCGGTACGCACGATAAATGGGCGTGCTGCATTGATAACGTAACGGTCTATGCCGCGCGCGATGCGGGCCATGGTGGCTGGCGCCAGCGGGCGCTTCACGCCGATTTCGCGGCCTTCCTCTTTGGTGAGGAAGATCGACGGGCAGGGCAGCGACCAATCAATGCATTCCGCTGCCGTACGGTATGGCAGTAGGCCAGAACCGGCAGGGCCGTGGGTGGGCTCAGGCCATACAATCGGCAGGCCATCGCAGCGAGCTATGACGAATAGGCGCTTACGGATGGTCGGCGCGCCATAGTCGCACGCGCGCAATTCCTTGTGCTGTACCTCGTAGCCAAGATTGCGCAGGGCGTTGCACCAAGCAATGAAGGTTTTGCCTTTGTGGACGGGGCAGGCTTGGCCGGAATCATCCAGCGGGCCCCAATCGCGAAACTCCTCGACATTCTCCACGAAGATGATGCGTGGGCGTTGGCCAACATACACCCCGCGCCGCGCCCAATGCACCACCACCCACGCCAGATCGCGGATGCCTTTTTCCTTAGGCTTGCCGCCGCGTGCTTTGCTGTGGTGCGTGCAATCCGGGCTGAACCATGCAAGGCCGATGGGGCGCTTGTATTGGCGCATGATGTCGTCGGGATCGACCTGGTAAATGCTCTGGCAGAAATGCTCAGTGACGGGGTGGTTAGCCTCGTGCATGGCCACGGCTTCGGGATCGTGGTTAATAGCCACATCCGGGTGGCGACCTGTAGCCATGAAAATGCCGGTCGATGCTCCGCCGCCGCCGGCGAAGCTGTCGATAATCATTTCGTTTTCTGCCAATTGGATGTGCATGCTATTTCTCTTTCTTCTCTGCGGCTTTCTTTCGGTCATTTGCGCGGCGCATAAGCGATTTTCTCCGCGCCTTAAATTCGCCGTATGGCGCGCTCATCATCCATTCCAGCTCATCGGCACGGCACCATGACGCCAGTAATTCTCCGTACACCGCTGGATTCGGGGGGGGGTAACGCTTTGCATGCTATTCTCCTTTGGTTTGAATGCTGAGTTTTCGGTAAAGAGCATCGGCATCCTGATAGGCCTTGCGGGCCTTAGCGATTGCCGCCGCGCGGGCCTCCGGCGAGAAATTGCCGATGGGGCGAGAGATTTCCTGCAAGTAGCTGAGCGCTGATTTTCGGCGCAGATATGCTTGGGAAGAGGTCATACTGTTGCACCACGTTTTACTGAATACTGATATTCACCCTCGGTAATAATCTCTTCGTCCTTACAGGGGCATGGCTTGCGATACTGCGGATCGACGGCCAGCCAGAACTTGCGGGCAATACCTGATTCGTGGTTGTCTTCTTCAAAGTCTTCAGCGCCAAAATCTTGCAAGCATTGCTTTATTTCGGCATTGGATAGTCGCCCGCGCCCCATATTGGAGAACGACACGATCCACTCCCAATGCGGCAGTTGATGTTCGTCGTGCAGCAGCGCGACAGATGACAGCGCACACCACGACCCTTTCTGCCATCGGGTGAACTGAGGAAGAACCTCGATCAGCTGCCAGCCAAAACCGGGCTGTTTTCGTGAAACTGGAGGTAGATTTTTCATACTTTCCTCGTGAATCCGTAGTTTTCGATAGGGCGGTTATTCTCCCACCGGCGGGCCGCTTCCTGCGCCTCTTCGCGGCTGATGTAATGGCCCGTCCAGAACGTCGCCCAACTAATGGCGACCTTGCTGCGGTCGGATAGGCGCTGGAAGCGCACGATCTTGCCATCAACCACAGCCTTGCGAGTCTTTCCCTCGGCGCGAAGTAGCTGCGCTGGTGTGAGTTGGTCGGCGATGCTTTGGGGAATGATCGTCATGCGGCAAACTCCTTCTTGAGATGTTTTACCAAACCGTAAATGCGACGCGCTTCTTCCAGCGTGCGGATTTCGCCCGTGTGGTAATCGTAGCCCAGCAGCTTTGAGAGCTTCCCGTACACGCGCCCGCGCGGAACCTTGCCACCCTGCCAAATAGGATCGAGGATGCGGTGAATATGAATGCGCGCCACCTTAATCTCTTTGGAAGGAATCACGCCAAGGGGACGCGTGGGCTGTGCTGTCTTGTGGTGACAACCAACGCTGTTGCCGCATCCGTCACACTTCCAGCGCGGCTGCCCATGTAGTTCGGGACGGTGAGGGTACACTTCGGCCCCGTTCGTAAGACGGGCCCGCACGTCGCCATTGCATTCGCAGCAAAATATGGTTCGGTTTTCGGTCACTGATGGCCTCCAAGGATTTCGAGCACGCGCGCTTCCAGCTCGGCGCTATCGGCACCAGGTAGAATCCTCGTAACGATAAGCTTCACCACCTTGTCATAAAAATTGGTAAACTCGGCTTGATCCATGCTGGCAAAGCTGATCGAACCTACGTCGATAACCGTCTGGGTTTTTGTAAGCGGCACCAGCTCGTAAAGCCCCACGCCGATTTTGATGGCGTGCAGCAGGCGATCCAGTGTCGGGTAACGGTCTTGCGCTTCAAACACGACATTGAGCAGCGCGAAGAATTTTCGGTGGTGCTTTTCGTTACGGGGGCGGGTGACAACCGCGCGCACTACTTCGCCATTCTTCATCGCGTCTAAGGCTTCAGCGCTGAAAGAATCAGCCGGAACAAGGCTATTTCTCTCACGCACCATCATAAGGTTGGTTGCCATGACTAACCTCTAGAATGGAATTTCGTCGTCAAGATCGGCTTCGACCGCGCGGGCGCGTTGCCGCGAGGCACCGTTTTCGGGCTCATCATCGCCCCGCGATTGCTCACCCTTCTGCTGGCGGCTATCGAGTAGCTTGATGGTGCTGCTGTAGCCCTGCACGACAACCTCGGTGGAATACTGCTCAACGCCCTCTTGATTCGTCCATTTGCGGGTTTGTAGCTGGCCCTCGATGTAGAGCTTGCTGCCTTTGTGAGCGTATTGATCGACCACGCGCACGAGGTTTTCATTGAACACCACAACGCGGTGCCACTCGCTTTTTTCCTTGCGCTCGCCGGTGTTTTTATCTTTCCAGCTTTCGCTGGTGGCGACGCGAAGGGTGGCGATTTCCCGCCCATCCTGCGTGGCACGGATTTCCGGGTTAAAACCCAGATTCCCGACGAGGATCACTTTATTTACAGAACCAGCCATTGATTTGCTCCCTATCGAATGTTTAAGCCCGAGATTTCCTCGCGGATGATTGTGCCGGCGCATTCACGCCCGCCGTTTTTTACGAAGGCGTTAAGCGCCACCTGCAGGGCTTCTGGCTTGAGATACGGGCGCAGCTTTTCAAGATTGAGCGCTGCCAGGTTGTCGATACGACCAACCCAAGCCGTTTTGCGTGATGCCGAAGCAAAGCCGGTGCGGGCTTTCGCCAAATCAGCTGGGCGTGCATTCATAGCGTTTATTTCCACGCGGTTGGCGTATTGCTCAGATTCCACGGCGGCATCCAGCAGTTCACCAGCCGCGTCGGCAATGCCTGCGTCCTGATGCTTTGCTGCTGCGGCGGCGAGTGCTTCAGCTTTTTCGCGCTCAATGCGAGCCATCTCTTGTTGACGCGCGCGCTCTGCCGCTTCTTTTCGGGCAAGAAAGTCATTCAGGGGCTTGCTTGCCTCCGCTTCATGCCCAGCGATAACCGCAAGGACATTGCGTTTCCACGCATCAATCGCTTGCGTGCATTGCAGATAAGGCGCCTTCACGGATTCATGTGCGGATTCGGCGTCTTTGCGAATCACGCGCAAGCTTTTAAGGCGTTCCGCGATTTTTCCAGCCTCAAGATCATCAAGGACAATCTCCGGCAGCGGTTCTTTGGTGACAGATGCGATGCCTTTGCGCAGCTCGCGCTCCTTTTCATCAAGGCGGGATTGCGCGATTTCGAGATCACTCGGGGGCATGTTGTCGCCAATGGTGGCGATGGCTTGGCTATGCATGGCATTCTCCTTGTAAAATGTCTTGAAACTCTGGCGGAAGGTTGACGTTTTTCGGCGCACCGGCGAACATCGGGGCAATCTGATGGGGCGTGAAACCTGCCACTCCGCAGCCGATGGCAACCACGTTGAAAGATGTGTTCCGGTGGTTCACCGCGTAACGCAGGAAATTGGCGACATGTCGCGCGATGTCGGTTAACGGCAACTGGCGAAATTGCGTGCTGAGCGTTGGGATAGCGTAGCTATCGCCCTGCCATCCAACACCTTGCCCTTCGATGGCTCCATGGGATTGCTTGGCGGCCAGTGCAGAGCCTGAGCAGTGGATTCCAGCCTCATTGCTACCAAACACGAAGCAGCTACGCATGGACTACCTCCCCGTCGATATTTACTTCCCAGCAAGGTGCGGCGAGTTCGCGCGCTTTAACCTTGTTTGGAAAGCTACCGCTCATGAAGAAGAGAAAATCATCATCAATACGAATAGGGCAGGCCACATAACGCTCGGCACTTCGGTGAAAATCTTGCGCCATGCGCGGCGTCGGGCAGAAGTGCAGGCCGTAGCTGCATTCCTCATTATCCCATTTGTTCGATTTCGGAGCGGTGCCGGGAACATACTTGAAGTGTCTGTCGTACCCGCTGGAATAGTCCTCATTCACCGCCTTGTAGAGAACGACGACGCCATCTTTTACCTCTAGGCCGTAGTAATCACACCAGTCTTGGGCGGTTTCGATATACGCTTCGGTTTGGATGCCACCCTCGGCCTTGGCTTTCCTACTATGCAAATGCACATGGCATTTGAGTGATAGCGTGGCCTTTGCTTTGCCCCATAAATGGAGCGCGGCGAAGCCGCGCGCCTCGGCGCTGGACGATTCCCACAGCTCGGCGCTGGACGATCCCCACAGCACGGCGCGGGACGATCCCCACAGCACGGCGCGGGACGATTCCCGCAGCTCGGCGCTGGACGATCCCCACAGCACGGCGCGGGACGATTCCCGCAGCACGGCGCGGGACGATTCCCGCAGCTCGGCGCTGGA
>JBIISI010000036.1:0-19503 GCA_044341105.1 Rickettsiales bacterium
TGGCCGAGGCCGTGGCGCTCGTGGAAGAGAAAGCCGAAGAAATCATTACCTACCCGCGCAACCTCACGCTCGAAGTCGCCAATGGCGACACGCTGATCGACATGCTGGTGAAAAACCGCGTGCCGAACGCCGAGGCGCACACGGTGGTCGCCGCCCTGCGCCCGCAATTTAACCCGCGCAGCCTGCGCGTGGGCCAAAAAATCTCCCTCACCCTCGCCCGCCACGAAAGCGTGGGCGACGCGGCGGCGGTGAAAGAGCTGGCCATCAAGCTGCCGAACCTGTCGACGGTGGAGCTTGAGCGCCTGAGCGAGAATAAATTCAACGTCGCCGCCGTGAAAGAGAAGCTGAAAGACACCGCCACGCTGGCGCGCGGCAAAGTGCGCAGCTCGCTCAGCCAGGCCGCCGCCGAGGCAGGGGTGAATGGCGGGGCGTTCGCCGAAATCGTGAAAGCCTTCAGCTACGACATCGACTTCCAGCGCGAAATCCACCCCGGCGACACGCTGGAAGTGCTGCTCGACAAAAAAATGAGCGCCTCCGGCCAGGTGGGCGGCTACAGCAATGTGCGCTACGCGTCGCTCACCCTGCTGGGCAAAAAACATGAAATCTACAAATACAAAGACAGCTGGTACAATGCGAAGGGCAACGCGGTGAAAAAATCCCTCCTGCGCACCCCGCTGGATGTAGCGCGCATCACCTCGGGCTTCGGCATGCGCCGCCACCCCATTCTCGGCTACAGCAAAATGCACCAGGGCGCCGATTTCGGGGCTGGCACCGGCACGCCCATCATGGCGGCGGGCGATGGCATCGTGAAACAGAAAGGCTGGGTTGGCGGCTACGGCAATTTCGTGCTCATCCAGCATAACGGCACCTACGCGACGGCCTATGGCCACATGAGCCGCTTTGGCAATATCGCGCAGGGCGGGCGCGTGAAACAGGGCCAGATCATCGGCTATGTCGGGGCCACCGGCCGCGCCACCGGCCCGCATTTGCACTACGAAGTGCGCGCCAATGGCCGCCAGGTGAACCCCGCCGCCAAGCAATTCAACCTCGCGAGTGGCCTGCTGGGCCGCGAACTGGCGAATTTCAACGCGCGCAAAGGCAGCATGGCTAAAGAAATGGCCAGCCTGCGCACCCCCTCCAAACAAGTGGCCAGCCGCTAACCATGCGCCGCACGCTGCGCCGCTTCGGCCTGCTGCTCCTGTTGCTAGCAGTGCTCGGCACCTGTTCCGTGCTCGGCAGTTGGTCGTTTGAACAACGCAGCGTGTTTCGCCCCAAACCCGGCCCGGCCACCCCGGAAGATGCCGGGCTGGCGGGCTACCAGCGCCGCGAATTCACCAGCGACGGACTGCGCATTCCCTATTGGTGGCACGACGCGCCGGAGGGGCCGATTCTTTTGTATTTCCATGGCAATGGCGCCGGGCTGTGGGGCCATGCCGCGCTGCTATCGACCCATGCGCAGGCAGGGCTTGCAGTGGCGGCGATGGAATACCGCGGCTATCCCGGCGCGCCGGGCACCCCCAGCCAGCACGCGCTGGTGGCCGATGCCCTCGCCCTCTACGACCACATCCATGCGCAGGCACCGGGCCGCCCGATCGCCCTGTGGGGCTATTCGCTGGGCAGCGGGGTGGCGGTGCAGCTGGCGGCGCAGCGGCCCGTTGCTGCGCTGGTGCTGGAAGCCCCCTTCACCTCGCTCACCGAGCGCGCCCACCAGCTCTTCCCCTATGCCTATACCGGGCTGATGCGCCACCCGTTTGATTCGCAGGCGATGATCGGCGAGCTGCATGCGCCGCTGCTGATCCTGCATGGCGGGCGCGACGGGGTGGTGCCCATCAGCATGGCCGAAGCCCTGTTCGCCCGCGCGCGCGAACCCAAAACCTTCCTGCGCTACCCGCAAGCCGGGCACATGAACCTTGGCGAGGCCGGTGCCTATGCCGCCGCGGCCAATTTCCTGCGGCACCCCACCCCGTAACGTTTCCTTAACCCTCCCGGCCTACACTGGGCCTATGGAGAGAAATCTTGCTATTCTGGGCATGCTGGCCGCCATTGCCCTCGCCACCAGCGCCTGGGCGGGCGACATCATCATCGTCGAGGAAACGGCGATCCCGACCAGCGCCACGCCGATGAACAGCAACGCCCTCGACAGCACGCAGGGCCTCACCAGCCGTTACCGCACCATCCTGCGGCGGGCGATCAGCGTGGGCTGCAAACAAAAAGCCGGGCGCACGGAAACGATCCGCCAGCTCAGCACACTCACGGGCCGCGACAGCGCCCGCGAATATTGCGACTGCATGAGCCCCTACATGGCCGAGAACCTCTCGCTGGCGATGCTGAAATCCATCGCCTCCACCCGCGCCATGCCGCCCGAGCTGCAGGCAGGCGCCGACCAGCAAGCCAAATATTGTATCAAGGTCGCCGGCGGCGCATAGCGCCGCGCCATTACCCCGTGCCTACTTCTTCGCTTTGCGCGCGGGCGTGGCGGCGGGCGCAGCCGCCCCTTCCCCCACGGCAACATGCAGCCCGAGATCCGTGCCGGAGA
Organism: Rickettsiales bacterium; assembly: GCA_044341105.1. GTDB lineage: Bacteria > Pseudomonadota > Alphaproteobacteria > Rickettsiales > UBA3002 > QFOX01. Next base: position 2,537 of record JBIISI010000036.1, read on the forward strand.
TGACCACATGGTCGCCGTCCTTGATCGAACCGTCGAGGATCAGCGTCGCAAGGCGGTCCTGCACCTGTTTCTGGATCACGCGCTTGAGCGGACGCGCACCATAGACCGGGTCATAGCCGCGTTCGGCCAGCCATTCGCGCGCCGAATCGTCGAGCGCGAGGGTAATCTCGCGGTCGGCCAGCAGCTTCTCCAGACCACGCAATTGGATATCGACGATGCTGCCCATCTGCGCGCGGCCAAGGCGGTGGAACAAGATGATCTCATCCAGCCGGTTAAGGAATTCGGGGCGGAACGCCGCGCGCACCGATTCCATCACCTTCTCGCGTACCGATTCCACCTCCTTGCCCTCTTTCAGCTCGACCAGATGCTGCGCGCCGAGATTGCTCGTCAGCACGATGATGGTGTTGCGGAAATCGACCGTGCGGCCCTGCCCGTCGGTTAAGCGCCCGTCATCGAGCACCTGCAGCAATACGTTAAACACGTCGGGGTGGGCCTTTTCCACCTCGTCGAACAGGATCACCTGATAGGGCCGGCGGCGCACCGCTTCGGTCAGCGCCCCGCCCTGGTCGTAGCCCACATAGCCCGGAGGCGCGCCGATGAGGCGGGCGACCGCGTGTTTTTCCATGTATTCGCTCATGTCGATGCGGATCATCGCCGCGTCGTCGTCGAACATGAATTCGGCGAGGGCTTTGGTAAGTTCGGTTTTGCCAACGCCCGTCGGCCCGAGGAATAGGAACGAACCGATCGGGCGGTTGGGGTCTTTCAGCCCGGCGCGGGCGCGGCGCACAGCGGCGGCCACGGCTTTCACCGCTTCTTCCTGCCCGACCACGCGCTTGCCGATGCCTGCTTCCATGGCCAGCAATTTCTCGCGCTCGCCTTCCAGCATTTTCTCGACCGGCACGCCCGTCCAACGGCTCACGATCGCGGCGATATCCGCTTCGCGCACCACTTCGCCGGTGGGGCCGCTGCCTTCGTTTTTCTCGGCATCGGCAAGCGTTTTCTCCAGCGCCGGAATCACGCCATAGGTGAGTTCGCCCGCGCGGCTCCAATCGCCGCCGCGCTGCGCCGCTTCCAGCTCGGTGCGCGCCGCATCGAGTTTTTCTTTGGCGGTGCGCCCATCGTTCAGGCGCGCTTTTTCGGCCTGCCAGCTAGCGGTGAGCTGCGCCGATTCGGCTTCCAGCCCGGAAATTTCATCTTCCAGTTTTTCCAGCCGCGCGCGCGAGGCCGAATCGTTTTCTTTCTTCAGCGCCTCGCGTTCGATGCGCAGCTGAATCAGCTTGCGATCCACCTCGTCGAGCGCTTCGGGTTTGGAATCGACCGCCATGCGCAGGCGGCTGGCCGCCTCGTCCATCAGGTCGATCGCCTTGTCGGGCAGGAAGCGGTCGGTGATGTAGCGGTTCGACAGCGTGGCGGCGGCCACCAGCGCCGCATCGGCGATGGTGATACCGTGGTGCAGCTCGTATTTTTCTTTCAGCCCGCGCAGGATCGAGATCGTGTCCTCGACCGTCGGCTCGCTCACATACACCGCCTGGAAACGGCGGGCGAGCGCCGCGTCTTTTTCAATGTATTTGCGGTATTCGTTCAGCGTCGTCGCGCCCACGCAATGCAGCGCACCGCGCGCCAGTGCGGGCTTGAGCAGGTTGGAAGCATCCATGCTGCCTTCGGCGGCACCGGCGCCCACAATCGTGTGCAGCTCGTCGACGAACAGGATCACCTCGCCCGCCGCCGCGTCGATTTCGTTCAGCACGGCTTTCAGCCGCTCCTCGAATTCGCCGCGGAATTTTGCACCCGCCACCAGCGCCCCCAGATCGAGCGAGAGCAGGCGTTTGTCTTTCAGCGCCTCGGGCACGTCGCCGTTCAGGATGCGCAGCGCCAGCCCCTCGACAATGGCCGTTTTGCCCACGCCGGGTTCGCCGATCAGCACCGGGTTATTTTTGGTGCGGCGCGCCAGCACCTGAATGGTGCGGCGGATTTCCTCGTCGCGGCCAATCACCGGATCGAGCTTGCCCGCTTTGGCCAGCGCGGTCAGGTCTTTGCTGTATTTCTTGAGCGCCTCGAACTGGTCTTCGGCATGCTCGCTGGTGGCGGCGCGGCCCTTGCGCACCTCGGCAATCACTTTTTCCAGCGCCTGCGGCGTGGCCCCGGCCTCGCCCAGTGCGCGGCCAGTGGCCGAATCTTTCGCCAGCGCCAGCGCCTGCAACAGGCGCTCAACGGTCACGAACTGGTCGCCCGCTTTTTTCGCCAGCTCCTTCGCCGCTTCCAGCACGCGCGCGGTTTCCGGTGCCAGAAACAACTGGCCCGCGCCCATGCCTTCCACTTTCGGGATTTTGCCGAGCGCTTCTTTGTTGCGCTGCAGCACGGCTTCGACCGAGGCCCCCGTCGCTTCCACCAGCTTCGGCACATTGGCGTCGTCTTCCAGCAATGCCGCCAGAATATGCTCCGGCGAGAAGCGCTGGTGGTTGCTGCGCAGGGCCAGCGCCTGCGCGGCCTGCAAGGCTTTGCGCGACTTCTCGGTAAACTGTTCTAATTCCATGGTTTCCCCTGATGCGTCTTTTTGCTATGATGTTCATATGGGCATGAAACGCACCGCATTCAAGATCGCTTTTTCGGCATGGCTGCTGGCAGCCCCCCTCGCCCATGCGCAGGTGCCGGAACTGGAGCCGATGCATTACACCGTGCGCTACGATGTGTACTGGAACGGCCTGCCGCTTGGGCGCATCCGCATGACGGTGCATGAAGACCAGTTTGGCTACGGCATGGAAATCGACACCAAAACCCGCGGGCTGGCCGATATTTTCGCCGAAAGCACCAGCACCGCCAGCGTGAAGGGCATTCGCCGCGAGGGGCAGTACATTCCCCTCAAATACAGCTCCACCTCGCAATCCGATAAAGAACCGCGCCGCACCACGATTACCTATGACGAGGAAGGCAAAATCCGCAAGCGCACCCGCACCCCGCAGGACGACCCGGCCTGGCGGCCCATTGTGCCGCTTGCCGAGGCCAACGAAGCGACCGATCCGATCACCGCGTTCTTCACCCTGCGCCAGCGCCTGCGCGATGCGATGGCCGCGAACGAGCGCAGCACCAGCGTGAAAACCTATGAAGGCGCGCGCTACGCCGGGTTCACGTTTAAGGTCATCAGCCCGGCCAGCCTGCAAATCATGAAAAAATCGGTGCGCGCGATCAACACGGTGCCCACCCGCCAGCCGATCAACGGCTACACGCCCAAAGAATGGAAGAAATACAAAAAGGGCGACCCCGTGGTGCATGTGTATTTCAGCGCCGATGCGCGCTTCATTCCACTGCTGGCCGAGGCCGCCCTGCCGATTGGCACGTTGAAAATGCAGCTCACGGAATTCTCCCGCGCGCCGTAATGCCCGGCGCTAGATCGCGCCCAGCACCCCGCCCGGTAGCGGGATATCATCCGTATTCGCATTTGCCGCTTTGGCCCCGTTGGGGTCGTCGTTGCGCGCGGGTTGTTCGCGGCGCGGGCGACGTGTCATGCGCGGCTGGTTGCCGGGGGTAATAGGTTCTTCCCCAGCAGATTCAGCAGCATCAGCGCTGGCGGCGGCATCCGCCGCTTCGGCAGGCTCGGCGCCTTCGGCGGCCTCGCCCTGCGGCTGGTTCTGCTGGTTCTGCTGGAATTGCGCCTGACGCTCGGCTTCGATCGCAGCGATATCCGCCAGCACGCGATTGTAGTGATCGACATGCTGCAGGTAATATTCCACATCCACGCGGTCGCCGTTATTTTGCGCGTCGCGCGCATGGTTCATGAATTTCTCACGCATCTGCGTGGCGTGGTGCTTCTGGCGCGCCAGGTTCTGGTGGTCGCGGTTGCCACCGCCGCCGCCCTGATTGTTGTTATAGCGACGCTGGCCGTTATGCCGGTGCTTCTGGCCGCCCTGATTATTGCGGCGACGGTTGTTATTGTTCATACAAAAAATCCTCTAGGAAAGGGTTTCATTTCGCTCAAGCACGACCACCCGGTCGATGCCCTGAATGTCTTTGGCAATTTCCAGCAGCGCGAAGCCTTGCGCCTGCGCGTGCATCGCCACGTCCTGCGCCTGCCCCTGCCCTACCTCGAACGCCAGCAAGGCGGCAGGCCGCATATGGGCGTGGGCATGGCGCAGAATCAGGCGGTAGCAATCCAGCCCATCGGCCCCGCCATCGAGCGCCAGCAGCGGCTCGTGGTCGCGCACATCGCTCATCAGCTTCGCGATTTCGCGCGTGGGAATGTAAGGCGGGTTCGACACGATTATATCAAACTGGTGGCTAAGTTCCAGCGGTTCGCACCAGCTACCGCCGAAAAACTCGCAGCGCGGCGCAAGCAATGTGCTGTGTGCGTTGCGGCGCGCCACGTTCAGCGCCGCCGCCGAGCGATCGACGCCCACGCCCCGCGCCTGCGGATATTCGCGCAGCAGCGACAGCAGCAGGCAGCCCGAGCCGGTGCCGAGATCGAGGATCGACTCCGCCTGCGGGCGGTGGCGCAGCACGGCTTCGATCAGCGTTTCCGAATCGGCGCGCGGGGTGAGCACATCGCGCGTCACGGCAAAATCGTCTTTCCAGAAATGCTTGAACCCAACGATCTGCGCGATGGGTTCGCGCGTCAGGCGGCGGGCCACCAGCGCTTCCAGCGCCGCGATTTTTTCGGCGTCCACTTCGCGCTCATGGTCGCGCACCATCACTTCCGGCGTCACATGCCAGGCATGCTGCGCCAGCAAACGCGCTTCAAGCGCCGCCAGCTCGCCCGAAACCGGGGCGAGGATCTCGCGGGCCTGCTGCAATTGCTGCGCGATGCTGCTCATCCTTATTCCTTCACCTCGGCCAGTTTGGCAGCCTGGTCTTCCGCGATCAGCGCGTCGCAGAACGCGCCGATGCCGGAGCCTTCCATCACCTGATCGAGGTTGTATTGCGTCATGTTGATGCGGTGGTCGGTCACCCGCCCCTGCGGGAAGTTGTAGGTGCGGATGCGCTCGCTGCGATCGCCCGAACCCACCTGCCCTTTGCGCGCCGCCGAACGCTCGGCCTCGCGCTTCTGGTATTCCGCGTCGTAGATGCGCGAGCGCAGGATTTTCAGCGCCTTTGCTTTGTTTTTATGCTGCGATTTCTCGTCCTGGCACTGCACCGTCACGCCGGTGGGAATGTGCACAATGCGCACCGCCGAATCGGTGGTGTTCACCGACTGGCCGCCCGGCCCGCTGGAGCGGAACACGTCGATGCGCAGGTCGTTTTCGTTGATGACGATATCGACTTCCTCGGCTTCCGGCATCACCGCCACGGTGGCGGCCGAAGTATGCACCCGGCCCTGCGTTTCGGTGGCGGGCACGCGCTGCACGCGGTGCACGCCCGCCTCGAATTTCAGCTTCTGGAACACGTTCTTGCCGGAGATACTGGCCGACGCATCTTTGTAGCCGCCGATGGAGCCTTCGGAAATCGACAGCACCTCGAACCGCCAGCCCTGCAGGTCGGCGTAGCGCTGGTACATGCGGAAAAGCTCGGCGGCAAACAGCGCGGCTTCGTCGCCGCCGGTGCCGGCGCGCACTTCCAAAATTGCGTTCTTCGCATCGGCCTCGTCTTTCGGCAGCAGCAGGATTTGCAGCTCCTCCGTCAGCTTCGGCACCAGCACATCGAGCTGGGCTTTTTCTTCCAGCGCCAGCTCGCGCATCTCGGCGTCCTTGCCGTTAATCAGCGCTTTGGCCTCGTCCAGCTCACGCGTGGCGGCCTTCAGCGCCAGCGACGTTTCCACGATGGGGGTGAGGTCGGAATATTCCTTGTTCAGCTTGGCGAAATCGCCGCCCTTCAATTTTTCCGGGTTCGATACCAGTTCGCCCACTTCTTTGTGGCGGGCAATCAACGCATCAATTTTCTTCTCGAACGACATATTAACTACGATCTCTCAAATGCGAAATAAGGTCATGCTGGCTCACCACTTCCTGCGAGCCATCGTTTAAATTTTTTACCGTGGCGGTGTGGGTTTCCAGCTCGCTCTCGCCCAGCACCACGGCGAGGCTGGCACCCAGCTTGTCGGCGCGCTGCAGGCGCTTGCCGCCCTTGCCCTTGTAGGCGATTTCGACGCGGTAGCCCGCATGGCGCAGGCTGTGGGCGATGGCCCAGGCGGTCGCTTCCGCCGCTTCCTGCATCGGCACCACGGCAATATCGGCGAGCGGCGCGGGCCTCGGCATGTTGCCCAGCTCGACCATCAAGGCCGCCAGGCGCTCAACGCCCGCAGCGAAGCCGATGCCGGGGGTGGCCGGGCCGCCCATCAATTCCACCAGCCCGTCATAGCGGCCACCGGCCAGCACGGTGCCCTGCGCGCCCAGCATGGTGGTGGTGAATTCAAACACGGTGTGCGAATAATAATCGAGCCCGCGCACCAGTTTTTCGCTGACAGTGTAGGCGATGCCGAGCGCATCGAGCCCGGCGGTGAGCGCGACGAAATGCGCACGGCTTTCGTCGTTGAAATGCTGGTGCAGGGTGGGTGCGCCCTCGAGGATTTCGCGGTCGCGCGCGTCTTTGGAATCGAGGATGCGCAGCGGGTTTGCATCCAGCCGGCGCTGGCTGTCTTCCGAAAGCTCCTGCCGGTAGGGCGCAAGGTAGGCCACCAGCGCCTCGCGGTAGCTGGCGCGCGAGGCTTTGTCGCCCAGCGAATTCAGCTCCAGCGTCACCACCTCTTTCAGCCCCAGCGCTTCCAGCATGTGCGCGCCGAGCGCGATCATCTCGATATCGGCGCAGGGTTCGGCAGCGCCCAGCAGCTCGGCCCCGATCTGGTGGAACTGGCGCAGGCGGCCTTTTTGCGGTCGCTCATAGCGGAAAGCCGGGCCGTGATAGAAGCATTTGTAGGGCACGAATTGCTGCAGCCCGTTGCTGATATAGGCGCGCACGATGGCGGCGGTAAATTCCGGTCGCAGCGTGAGCGATTCGCCGCCGCGGTCGGTGAATGTGTAGGTTTCTTTGCTCACGATATCCGACGTCTCGCCCACCGCGCGGTGGAACACGTCGGAGAATTCAAAGATCGGCGTGTCGATGCGCGCGAAGCCGTAGCGCGCGGCGATGGTCTGCGCGGTGAGCGCAACCTGCTGGTGGGCGGCGAAATCATCCGCCAGCAAATCATGCGTGCCGCGAACGGGTTGGAGGGCTTGGGCCATGCAATCACTTTAACTCTAGGTTGGCGAAGCGGCGCATCGCGCCCGCTTCTCGTCGCACGCCCTTGCATGCGGTGCTTGGTTGTTAGCGGGGTGGCCGCGCTTATGCAACCGCTTTCTTTGCAAACGTGCGGGCCACATAAGCCTCCAGCCGGGCTTTGAATTCCTCGGCGATGGTGTCGCCGCGCAGGGTGGCGACTTTTTCGCCGTCTTCGAACACGGGGGCGACGGGCGATTCGCCCGTGCCGGGCAGCGAAATGCCGATATGGGCGTGCTTGCTCTCGCCGGGGCCGTTCACGATGCAGCCCATCACGGCCACGTTCATCGCTTCCGCACCGGGATATTCCTTGCCCCACACCGGCATGCGCGCGCGCAAATATTTCTGGATGTCGTCGGCCAGCTCCTGGAAATAGGTGCTGGTGGTGCGGCCGCAGCCGGGGCAGGCCGTGACCAGCGGGGTGAAGTTGCGCAGGCCCATGGTCTGCAGCAATTCCTGCGCCACGATCACTTCCTGCGCGCGGTCGCCGCCCGGCTCGGGCGTCAGCGAAATGCGGATCGTGTCGCCGATGCCTTCCTGCAGCAACACGGCGAGCGCCGCGCTGCTCGCCACGATGCCTTTGCTGCCCATGCCCGCTTCGGTGAGGCCCAGATGCAGCGCGTAGCGGCACTGCGCCGCCAGCTGACGATAGACCGAGATTAGATCCTGCACGCGCGACACTTTAGCCGACAGCAGAATGCGCTCCTTCGCCATGCCGATGGATTCGGCCAGCGCGGCGTTTTGCAGCGCCGATTGCACCAGCGCGGCGCGCGCCACCTCGTCGGCCTCGCGCGGGTTTTGCTGCGCAGCATTTTCGTCCATCATGCGGGCCAAAAGCGCATTGTCCATCGACCCCCAGTTCACGCCGATGCGAATCGGTTTGTCGTTGGCGATGGCGATCTCGACCATCTGCGAAAACTGCGCGTCCTGCTTCGCGCCGAAGCCGACATTGCCGGGGTTGATGCGGTATTTCGCCAAGGCCACTGCCATCTCCGGGAAGGCCTGCAACAGCCGGTGGCCATTATAGTGGAAATCGCCGACCAGCGGGGCGCTTGGGCCACCGGCCAGCAGCTTCTCATAAATCGCCGGCACGGCGCGCGCGCTCGCTTCGTTGTTCACGGTGATGCGCACCAGCTCCGAGCCCGCCTCGGCCAGGCGGCGCACCTGATCGACGGTGGCCTGCACATCCGCCGTGTCGGTATTGGTCATGGATTGTACCACCACCGGCGCATCGCCGCCGATGCGCACCGGGCCAATCATAGTCTGGTAGGAAACACGGCGCATTAGGGCTCCCGGCCTTCCTCGGGCGGCGCTTCCACAGCATCGTCCGGCGTGGGCTCTTCCCCGGTTTTCTCCGGCGCATCGAAATGGCCGGCGGGCGACATATCCGGCACCGGCTTCGGCGCCAGCGCGCGATAGGATGGGTGCGCATGGATGCAGGCAAGCAGCCCCGCGCTGCGCAGGCATTCATAGCCCTCGGCCAGCGGCATCGATAACGTACGCAAACCTTCGAGGTAATCTTCCGGCACATCCGGCACGGCCTGCACGGCAACCGTTTCCTGATCCGGCGCGGCGGGCTTATGCTGCAACGCAACAAGCAACGCCAGCAGCCCCGCCAGTGCGATCACCCCATAGCCCCAAAAGGGAAAGGCCGCGCGCGGGCCGGGCGCATGGCTTGGCGCCGCGCGTTCGACCGGCGGGCGCACCGGCTCGGTGCCGAAGCAATGCTCGACCACCTGCTCGGCATCGAGCCCGAGAAATTCGGCGTAGGTCTGCAGGTAGCCGCGCGCATAGGCGCGGCCCGGCATCACGTCGAAATTGGCGGCTTCCATGGCCGTGATGTATTTGGCGCGGATGTGCAAACGCTCGGACACATCCTGCTCGGAAAGGCTGTAATGCTGCCGCAGCTCGCGCATATAGGCGCCGATATCGGCGCGCGAAAAATGGTCGGGAATGCGCATGGGCTGGGGGGAACTCATGCGCCGGTTTTAGCTGAGTTACGAGGGCGGTGCAAGCGGGCGCTAGCCCAGTTCTACACCATGATCGCGCGCGAAGCGCTCCAGCGGCAGGCGCAGCGAATGCATGGGCTCGGTGCAGATGTAATCGAGGTAGCTGCGCAGCGCCCGCACATCGAGCGAGCGCACCATGGTTTTCACCGGGCCGATGGCCGCCGGCGGCATGGACAGCGCACGAATGCCGCAGGCCACTAGCGCCATCGCATCGAGCGGGCGGGTCGCCATGTCGCCGCAGAAACCAAGCTCGACTTTGTATTCCGCCGCCGTATCGGCGATTTTCTGGATGGTGCGCATGACGATGGGGTTGAGCGGGTCGTAGCGCCCGCCCACCTTCGGCGAGCCACGGTCGCAGGCGAACAGGAATTGCAGCAGATCGTTGCTGCCGATCGAGATAAAATCCACCCGCTCGCACAGTTCCGGCAGTTGGAACAACAGCGAGGGGATTTCCAGCATGGTGCCGGTTTTCACCGATTTCGGCGGGGTGATGCCCTCGTCTTTCGCCCGCTGGATTTCTTTTTGCAGCAGCACTTTCACCGCGTCGAATTCCGCCACTTCGGCGATGAAGGGGAACATCACGTAGAGGTTCTCGCCCGCGGCGGCGCGCACCAGCGCGCGGAATTGCTGACGGAGGATGACCGGCCGGTCGAGCCCGATGCGGGTCGCGCGCCAGCCCATGGCGGGGTTTTCCTCGTCGTCAGCCTGAATGTAGGGCACCTGCTTATCCCCACCAATATCGAACGCACGGAAAATGACTTTCTTACCGCGCGCCTTCTCAAACGCATCGCGGTAGATGCGCTGTTGCTCCTCGACGGTGGGCAGCGCGCGGCTGGCCATGTAGGGCAGCTCGGTGCGAAATAGCCCAACCCCATCGACATCGGCGGCGGCGAGGTGGTCGGCGTTCACGTACAGGCCGAGATTCAGGTTGAGCGACACGCGCTCGCCGTCTTTACTGAGCGAGGGCAGCTCGCGGGTCGCGGCATACACGGCGTTCTGGAAGGCGCGCGCGGCGATTTCCGCGTCGATCGCGGCCTCCACATCTTCTGGCGGGCGGATATAGACCATGCCCTGATCGCCCTGCACCACGGCAAGGTCGCCCGCTTCGACGAGGTGCAAAATCGCCTCGACACGGCCAACCATGGGAATATCCATCATGCGCGCGATGATGGCGACATGGCTGGTGGGCGAGCCTTCGGCAAGGATCACACCCTTCAGCCGCGTCGCGTCGTATTCCAGCAATTCCGCCGGTCCGAGCGCGTTCGCCACCAGAATAAACGATTCCGGCAGATCGCCCTGCGCCGCCGTCGGCTCGATGCCTTGCAGGTGATAAATCAGGCGTTCGGAAAGATCCTCCAGGTCATGCACCCGCTCCTGGATGTAGGCGCTGGTGATCTGGCTCAGGCGCGCATGCATTTCCTCCTGCACTTTGCGCACGGCGGCTTCCGCCGTCAGGCCGGTATGGATGGCTTCGACGATGCGATCGATCCAGCCGCGATCCTGCGAAAACAGGCGGTAGCTCTCCAGAATCTCGCGGTGGTCGCTGCCTTCTTCCAGCCCCGATTGCGTGATCATCGCATCGACCGATTGCTGTAGCGACATGAGCGCGCGCTGGAAGCGGCGTTCTTCTTCGTCCGGCTCCTCGCTCACCAGCGTGGTGATGACGATCTTCGGTCGGTGCAGCACAATCGGCGCTTTGGCGATGCCACCGGCCAGCGTGGTGCCCGTCACCTGCTGCGATTGCAGGGTGGGGTTATCGGTGCCCGTAATTTCGTAGAGGTTGACGATATGGCTGCCGATCACCAGCTCGGCGATCACCATCGACACGGCATGCAGCACTTCGGCCAGCTCGTCGGAATAGGTGCGGCCTACCTTGCTTTGCACCACCAGCACACCAATGGTGCGGTGGCTGTGCAGCAGCGGCACGCCGATGAAGCTGTGGTAAATTTCCTCGCCGGTTTCCGGGCGATAGGCGAATTTCGGGTGGGCCTGCGGCTCGGCAAGGTTGAGGTCGAGGCCGGAGCCCGCCACCTCGCCCACCAGCCCCTCGCCCACCCGCAGGCGGGTCACGTGCAGGGCCTCTTTTTTTAGGCCGTGCGAGGCATAGAGTTCAAGAATATCGCCGGGCCGCGCGAGATAGATCGAGCACACGTCTGATTGCAGGGCTTCGGCGATGGTTTTCACCAGCAGGTCGAGCCGGTCCTGCGGGGTGTCGCTGGCGCCGATCATCACATCGCGCACCTTGCGCAGCAGCAGGATCGGCGCTTGCAGCGCCGACATCGCGGGGTCGATGGGGATGATACTTGCCATTACTTGCCTCGGGTGAACCGCACCATCTTAACGCAATCGACGCCGACAATCCCGCTTATTCGCGTTGCATTTTAGGAAACCCTCCATCCCCGCCCCAACATGCCGGTGAACCCGGGAAAGGGCGGGCAGGCCACGCAACGCTGCCGTGCCTATTGCACGCCCAATCTTCCGGCAAAAGGCCCGTGAGTCAATGGGTTTTGGCAGAATTCCATCCCGCAGCGCACGCGCTGCATCGCCGCATCAAGCCAGATAGGCCTGCGCCTGCGCCAGCAATTCGTCGATAATGGCCTGGGTTGGCTGAACCGCGCTCACCATGCCGACCGATTGCCCGGCCATCAGCGAGCCACGCTCCACGTCGCCGTCGATCACGGCGCGGCGCAGGCTTCCGGCCCAGAAATGCTCGATGGCGAGCTGGCCTTCGTCTTTGCTCATCTGGCCGGAGAATACTTTCTCCACCACCTCTTTTTGCATGCGGGTGAATTCTTCGGTGGCGTTGTTTTCAATGGCGCGCACGGGAATCACCGGAAAATCCGGGTGGTATTGCACACTCGCCATGGCATTGCGCGCGCTCGCGCTGATGAAGGCTTTTTTGAAGTTCGCATGGGCGATGGATTCTTCGGCGCACACAAAACGCGTGCCAAGTTGCACGCCCGAGGCCCCCATTTCCAGATAGGCCACCATGGCCTCGCCGCGGCCAATGCCGCCCGCCACAAACACCGGCACGTCTTTAATGACCGGCAAAATCTCCTGCGCCAGCACCGAGGTGCTCACCGGGCCGATATGGCCACCGGCCTCCGCCCCTTCGATCACCAGCGCGTCGGCGCCCATTTTCACCAGCTTTTTACCAAGCGCCGCGGTGGGGGCGAAGCAGATAACTTTGCAGCCCCCCTCTTTCAGCCGCGCCATGGTCGGGCCCTTGGGCACGCCGCCCGCCAGCACCACGTGGCTCACATAGTTTGCGATGCAGATCTCCACCAGCTCCGCCAGTTGCGGGTGCATGATGATGAGGTTCACGCCGAACGGTTTTTGCGTCAGCGCCTGCGTCGCCTTAATTTCTTTGTCGAGCAGTTCCGGCGGCATGGAGCTGGCGGCAATCACGCCGAATGCACCGGCGTTGGAGAGCGCCGCGACCAGGGTGCGCTCGCTCACCCAGCTCATCGCCCCGCCCATGATCGCATGGTCGGTGCCCAGGAATTGCGCCCCGCGCGCCCAGAGTTGCTGCAGGCTGGCCATTAGTTTTCTTCCGCCGCGTCGAGACCATACGCGGTATGCAGCGCGCGCAGCGCCAGCTCGATATATTCTTCCGAGATCAGCACCGAGATTTTGATTTCCGAGGTCGAGATCACGATGATGTTGATGTTCTTGTCCGCCAGCGTTTTGAACATGTCGGCGGCCACCCCGGCATGCGATTTCATGCCCACGCCGATGACCGACACTTTCGCCACGTTGGCGTCGGTGTGCACGCTCTCGAATTTCGGCATGTTCGCACCCTGCACGATCTCCATCGCGCGGGCGAGGTCGCCCTTGCTCACGGTGAACGTCAAATCGGTCGATTTGCCGTCTTCGGTCACGTTCTGCACGATCATGTCGACATTGATGCCGCGCTCGGCAAGCGGGCCGAAAATGCTGGCCGAGACGCCCGGGCGGTTTTCCACGTTCACCAGCGTCACGCGCGCTTCGTCGCGGCTATAGGCAAGGCCCGTTACACGTTGTTGTTCCACAATTTCCTCCTCATCCACCAGCAGGGTGCCGGTTGCGGTGTCGAAGGTCGAGCGCACGCGCACCCGCACCTTGTAATTCATCGCCAGCTCGACCGAGCGTGTCTGCAGCACCTTGCTGCCGAGCGAGGCCATCTCGAGCATTTCCTCGTAGCTGACTTTTTCCAGTTTGCGCGCCTTGGTCACAATGCGCGGATCGCAGGTATACACCCCATCCACATCGGTATAAATATCGCACAGTTCCGCATTAAACGCGGCGGCAATTGCCACCGCCGACGTATCCGACCCACCACGGCCCAGCGTGGTGATGCGCCCATCATGGCTGATGCCCTGGAACCCCGCAATCACCGCCACATGCCCGTCGCGCAGCGAGGCCAGCACGGCTTCAGTCGCGATCGTCTCGATGCGCGCCTTGGTGTACATGTTGTCGCTGGTAAGCGGCAGTTGCCAGCCGCACCATGCCCGCGCCGGAATACCAATGCTTTGCAGATGCAGCGCCAGCAGGCCCGAGGTGATCTGCTCACCGGCGCTGGTCACATGGTCGCCGTTGGCGCGCGCTTCGTCGCTCACCATCGGGTTCATCTGCGCGCAATAATCGACCAGCTGGTTGGTCACGCCCGCCATGGCGGAGACGACTACAATCACCTTGTGGCCCGCGGCAAGCTCGCGCTGCACATGGGTGCCCACATGCTTGATGCGCTCGATGTTGGCGACCGAAGTGCCGCCGAATTTCATGACAATAATGGACATAGCGGCGGGGTTATAATGACAGAACCCGCCGCCGTCCAGCGGTTAGTGGTTGCCCCAACCCCAGGATTTAACCTATGATGAGGGCATGCCGTCGCAAACACAGAGATCCTCTGCATTTTCGCTCATTGAGCTCTCCATCGTGCTGGTGATTCTTGGGTTATTGTCGGGTGGTATTCTGGCCGGGCAATCATTAATCCGCGCCGCAGAAATACGCGCCGTTTCAGCGGAATACAGCCGTTACAATACGGCCATCATGACCTTTCGCGACAAATATTTTTCCATCCCGGGGGATTTTCGTGACGCCACGAGATTCTGGGGCTTTGCCGGCACCACCGCCGCACCGGGCTGCGTGTCGAACAGTGGCGTAACCGCCGTGTCGACCAACGGTGCCTGCGACGGGAACGGGGATGGCCGAATCCTCATCACCGCCGCGGCCAATACCACCAGCGATAGTTTCCAGCTCTGGCGGCATCTGGCGCTGGCCGGGCTCATCGAAGGCAATTACAGCGGCCTGAGCGGCGCCAGTTCAACCGGCGCCCAATCGGTATTTGCCAGTAATACCCCCGCCTCTCGCCTTGGCAATGCGGGCTGGTCCATGAATTACATCAACGGTGGCGGTACCAATCTTTTTTACCAGATAAACTACGGCAATACGTTTTATTTTGGCGCGGCAACCGCGAGCAACCTCTCCAGCGGCGCCGTGTTAAAACCGGAAGAAGCATGGAATATCGACACCAAAATGGATGACGGGAAACCCGGCCGCGGCAAAATCATTGCGCGCAACATTCTGGCCTGCACGGGCGATGGAAACATGACGAATTATGACGCGAACTACCTGCTGACCAGCAGCGATATTGCGTGCGCCCTGCATTTCGCCAACACGTTTTAGCCCTCGCTAAAGCGGCTTCTTAAGGCAGATCGCGTCGGCGCGGCTACCGTCGGCATTGCTGTAGTAATCCTTGCGCACATGGTATTGTTCGAAGCCCTTGGCTTCGTAGAGCTCGCCGGCAGCTTTGTTGTTCACGTTCACTTCCAGCGCGAGGTGCGTGGCGCCCAGGCTGCGCGCATTTTCGATTGCGTAATCCAGCAGCATATGGCCGATGCCGTCGCGCCGGTAATCGGCCAGCACGCCCATGCTAAGCAGGTCGCACTGGTCTTCGATCAGCCAGCACAGCACAAAGCCCACCGGCTTTTTCTCGTCGTGGTAGGCGATGGCGGCGAACACCCCTGCCCGTTCAAAGAAACTCTCGAACTCGAGATGCCCCCAGCCTTTGGCGAAGCAGGCTTTGTGCAGGTCGGAGAGGATTTTGGAATGCCCACGCCCCACGGGGTGGATGCGGTAGTGACTCATGCGTTATTCCTTGGCAAAAACAAACAGATGCGCATTCAGTTGCGCATAAAGGGGTACCACCCCGTCGCGTTTCACGTCGAGCCCCGCGGCTTTGGCCGCTGCGCGTACATAGTCGGCATGGTGGCCGAAGCGGCTGGTGGCGGGGTTCACGCCGTAGCCGCCGGGGGCGGCAAACGGCTCCACCGTCAGCGCCAGCAGGCCGCCCGGCTTCAGCGCACTGGCCGCCGTTTTCAGCATGGGCGCGAGGTCGCCAAGGAATTGCGCCGTGTCGATGCACAGCACCACATCGCTGGCGCCGGGCATGAAGGTGCCGGGCTCCAGCCGGTTAATGTCAGCTTCCAGCACCCGGTCGAAGGCCGGGTTATCGCCCGCACGGGCAGTTTGCGAGGCCACGACCATGGCGTGGGTCATGTCCACGCCCAAAATCTCGCGGCACAGTGGTCGCCACGGCCGGGCGACAAGGCCTGTGCCACACCCAAGCTCGATCAAATGCAGTTCGCTGGTGGCGCGCAGATGCGGCTTGCAGGCCTCGGCCACCAGCCGCGCGCCCTGATAGCCGTTCTGCTCGGCCAGCTGGTCGTATTGCTCAACAATGCCACTGAAAAAGCCCGTCACCATGTCGGTGGGCATGTGGCTGGGGGCGGGCACCGCGCCGGGGGCGAGGCCCGAGAGCATGAACCGCGCATCGGCGTGGTCGGGCTTCAGCGCCAGCGCTTTGGTGAAGGCCGCGCGCGCCTCGGGGAATTTGCCCAGCTGCAAATAGCAGCAGCCGAGATTGTACTGCGCCTGCGTGAAATCGGGCTTGAGCAGCAGGGTAAAGCGAAAGCGAAAAGCCGCATCGGCCCATTTGCCCTCGCCGGCGAACTGGCAGCCAAGGTCGAAATTGGTTTGCGGCAGGTTGCGAAATTTGGCCCGCGCCTCGTCGTAATAGGCTTTAGGCCGTTCCCACACATACTCGCGTAGCAGGCTGTCGAAGCCTTGAAAAAGCTCGGAGAACGATCGGCTGTTGCGTGGTTGGTTCATAGGCCCTAGACTTAGCACCGTACCACGACAAGCGATTGAAACGCAAATGACAAGCGCAGCAAGCACCCTAGACCGCGACGAGGTCGCCCAATTTGACCGGATTGCCACAGCATGGTGGGATGAAACCGGCGATTTCGCCCCCCTGCACCGCCTAAACCCGGTGCGCATCGCCTATATCCGCCACACGATCGAGGCGCATTTCGGCCATACTGCCAGCGCGGCGGGCGGCCCGCTTGGCGGGCTCACCCTGCTCGATGTGGGCTGCGGCGGCGGGCTGATTTGCGAACCGATGGCGCGGCTTGGCGCGCAGATGACCGGGCTCGATGCCGGGGAAGCCAACATTGCCGCCGCCACCGAACATGCTAGCGCGCAGGGGCTCGCCATCGCCTACACCGCCAGCACCGCCGAGGCGCTGGCCAGCAGCGGCGCGCAGTTCGACGTGGTGCTCGCCCTCGAGATCATCGAACATGTGGCCGACACGGATTTATTCTACGACGCGCTCGCCGCGCTGGTGAAACCCGGCGGCCTGCTCATCCTCAGCACGCTCAACCGCACCGCAAAATCCTATGCGCTGGCCATTATCGGCGCGGAATATGTGCTGCGCTGGGTGCCGCGCGGCACCCATGA
>JBIISI010000040.1:0-18925 GCA_044341105.1 Rickettsiales bacterium
TGGCAACGACAACGATATCATCGATCTCGGGCTGCTCAACAACCATACCACCGGCGGTAAAGATAACGACATCATCGATCTCGGGCTGTTTAGCCAACAGACGACCCATGGCAACGATAATGACCTCATCGATCTCAACCTGTTCAGCCAGCAAACCACCACAGGCAGCAATCATGATTTCATCGACCTGAACCTTAACAGCAGCAACACAAGCGCCAGCGATCATCAGGCGATTGGCATTGATCTTAACCTGCTGGACGACCAGGGACTGGCGGGCGTGAACCTTTCGCTTTTCGATACGCCGATCCTGTCCATCGGGGTCGATAGCAGCGCCACCCAGCCGGATGCTCTTATTGCACTCGATGCCGACACACCCGTCGCATCCTTACTCGAGACGACACATGACCTGCTTTCAGGGATACTGGGCGGCGAGCAGGGCGGCGGCCTTTCCGATATCGGCGCGCTGCTGGGCGGCGGGCATTCAGCCCCGCCTTCCGGCGGCGAGGCCATCGTCAGCACCAACCCGTTGGGGCTGAACCTCGCGCTGAATCTCTGGCACTAATTGGCGGGGGCGGCGGCCTGCGCGGCCACCGATCCCAAACGCGAGCGGTTACGGCGAAGCTCGGCCAGCTCCTGCGTCACATCGCGGGCGCGTTTGGTGTCCATCCCGGCCAGAATCGGTGCGACTTTACGCTCCGACATTTTATCGATCACTTCAAGCAGGATCGTCATATCCAGCTCGTTGAAAATCGCCGCGGCGTCGCCGGGCTTCATGTTCTCGTAAATCTTCACGAGGCTTTTGATCTCGTCGTTCTGGTGCTGGTTATATTGCGCGATGACTTTCGCCAGCTCGGCCTGCAGCACTTTCATTTCTTCAAGCTTCCCATTGATGCGCTGCTCGGTCGCCTCAAGGATTTTCGATTTCAGCGTCAGGTCTTTCTCCTGCGCATCCAGCGCATCGCGGCGCTTGGTAAGGTTCTGCAGTAAATCGATTTCTTCGGCCGTGTAGGTCGCCCCAATCGGCTTATCCTTCAGCGCCTCCACTTCCTTGACGGTCAAATTCCCCGCGCCCAGGGTTTTTTCCTCTTTGGGTTTCTCACCCTCGCCACTTTCATGGCCGCCCTCTTCCGCAGCCGCGCCGTCGCCTTCCTTTGCCGGCGCCTCTTCTTCTTTTGCCGCAGAGGAAGCCTGCGCGTTACGAATGCTGAGCAGATCGTTCACGCCGGTTGCCGTCTCCGTCAGCTTCGCCACCAACAGCAGGCTCAGCATGGTCATCGTCACCGGCATCAGGCGAAAGCGGCGGCGCGGGCGCGCGTCATCATCGTCATAGGAAGTCATGGGCTACCTGCCGTCGTTTTTCAGAACATTCATCAATTCCTGCTCGGCACGCGAGCGCGGGCGATTGCCGGGGCGGGCGCGGGCGGGCTCCAGCGGTGTGTCGGCTTTCTGCGCCACTCCGCTCACATTGCCCTGCGCGGCACTCATGGCGTGTTCGCTGCGGGCCGGGCGCGGTGCGGCGGGGGCACTGGCCGGGGCCGGATTGACACGCGCCGGCTCGGGCTTCAGGCCCGCCAGCTTGCTGCCTTTTTCGATCATCAAATCCAAGTCGGTGGCGAGGTAGTTTGCCCGGTCGATCTTGTGCTGGATATTTTCGCTGATGCGGTTGGTCGCCTCGTGGATATCGGCGATGCTCTGCGTTGCCCGCTCGGTCGATTCGTTGAATTCGCGAATGATACGCGCCAGCTCGGAGCGCGAATCCTGCAGCACGCGGATGCGTTTATTCAGGCGCGAGCAATAGATGATGGTCGCAAACAGCAGCGCCGCCATCAGGCCGTTCACCATCACACTGAGTACGGCACTGCCCATTAGATGGCTCCCTGTTCGCGCAGCAACTCACGGAACTGGCGGATATCTTCGTTGACTGCCACGGCAATGCGATCGCCAATGCGACCGATCTGCGCCGTGGTGAGCGGCACGCCGCCGCATTTAATTTGCACCGGATCTTCCGGCGATACATCGAGCATGATGGTCGTGCCGACTTTGAGGTTCACGATTTCGCCCAGCGAAATGCTGCGCTCTTCAAGCACAGCCTCCAGGTCGATGGCGGTTTGCCCCACCTCGCGGCCGAGATGGCGTTCCCACACCGAATCCTGGCCGAATTTCTCGCCCATGAACATTTGCAGCAGCAAATCGCGGATCGGCTCCAGCGTGGTGTGCGGCAGCATAATCTCGATCACCCCGCCGCGTTCTTCCATCTCCACCCGCAGGCGCACCAGCAGCACCGCGCTGTTGGGGCGTGCGATCTGCGCGAAGCGCGGGTTGCTCTCCATGCGGTCGAACTGGAAGGTAACCGGGCTGAGCGGATCGAAGCTGGCGCTCATATCGTTAAGCACGATATCCGACATTTTGCGCACGATATCCTGCTCGATCGTGGTGTAGGGCCGCCCTTCGACGCGAATGGGCTTCACCGTGCGGCGCCCGCCCAGCAGCATATCCACCGTCGAGTAAATCTGCGACGAATCAATGGTCACGATGCAGAAATTCTCCCATTCCACGGCGCGCGAAACGATCAGCATTGCCGGTTGGGGAATCGAATTCAGGTAATCGTCGAAGCGCATCGACACCATGGACTCGATGGATACATCGACGTTGTCGGACGTGAAATTGCGAAGGCTGCTGGAAAGCATGCGCACAAGGCGGTCGAACACCACCTCCAGCATCGGCAGCTTTTCATACGCCATCATCGAACGGTCGAGGATCGCGTAAATACCATTATTGCGGTCGGGCCCGCTCTCGGCGTTATCGAAGCCGAGCAGCACGTCGATCTCATCCTGATTCAGCACGCGCGCTTCGGCACCCGCTTCCGCCCCGGGGGCATCTGAGGCGCTCATCGCTGCAGCTATTTCTTCATCGGTTTGCGACACGGTATTCCCCAATCAGGCACCGAACGGTGCATATTGCCGAGCCACCTATCCCCAGATAATCGATGCGTTTGCCGCATTCTGAAGCCCTATTGTACGATAATCTGCGAGAAAAGTATATCTTTAACAAGGCCATCCTCGATGGTGCCGTTGATGCGTGTCATCAGCTCCTCTTTCAGACGGTAGATGCCGGCCGAGCCCTGCACATCCGCCGGGCGCAGTTCGCGCAGATAGGTATTAAAGGTATCGACAATGCGCGGCTTGTTAGCTTTCACCACCTCGGCGGCGGCTTTGTCTTTCAGCTCCAGCGTCACCGACATTTTCAGGAAGCTGACGCGGCTGCCACCAGCCGACAGGTTCACCAGGAATTCCGGCAGCTCGTAATAGACCGGCTTGCCGGCTTCCGCCTGCGCGCCTTCGCCGCCCTCACCGTGGCCGCCCTCTTCTTTTGCGTGGCCTTCGGCCGCGGGTTTATCGCCCCCGCCCATCATGGTCACGGCACCGCCAATCAGCGCGATCACCACCACCGCAATAATAATCAGCAGCTTCTTTTTGCCTTTTTTGGGCGCGGCTTCGCCCTCGCCATGCTCGTCGGCAGTGGATTCATGGGCTTCTGGGGAACCGGACATGTTTTTCTTCTCCTGTGCGTTCTCCTTTGTATTACGCCCCCGTTGCGCTGACAAGGGCTTGCCCTTCCCGCGCGGGGTTTTCCACAAACTTTCAGCAACATGTGCGCCCCTTGCACCAGTTGGCATGGTTGTTGCTACATGGTGAGCAACCGACCAACGGAGCCCCTGATGGACAACAGTATTTACATTACCCTTTCGCGCCAGATGGCCCTCTTCCGCGATCTGGAAGTGAGCGCCAACAACCTCGCCAACGTGAATACCACCGGCTACAACGCCAGCAACCTGATGTTCAGCGAATACCTGGTAAAGGATAACGCGCGCAAAGACGCCTACCTGAACGACCCGCTCACCTACCGCGACACCACAAACGGCGCCATGAAAGTCACCGGCAACGCGCTCGATGTCGCCATCAATGGCCGCGCCTATTTCCCCGTACAAACGCCGCAAGGCACCCGCTACACTCGCTCCGGCAACTTCCAGACCGATGCCAACGGCACGCTGGTGACCGTCGAAGGCTACGCCGTGCTGGGCGCCGATGGCGGCCAGATCGCCATGCCCGACAACACCATCAACGTCGCCATCAATGGCGTCGGGCAAGTCATGGCCGACGGCAACGATGTCGGCCAGATCGGCATGATGCAATTTGCCAACGAGCAGGCCATGACCCGCCTTGGCAACAACCTCTACACCGCCAACGAAGTGCCCGTGCAGTCCGACGACGCACGCATGGTGCAGGGCGCAATTGAAACCAGCAACGTCTCCGCCATCGGCGAAATGACTCGGGTGATGGAATTATCGCGTAACGTTGGTAACACCGCAAAATTTATTGAAGCCATGTACGACCTCGAACGAAAAATGGGCACCACCTACGCCCGCCAGAGTGCATAAGATAAGGGAGCTTAGACCATGCGTTCACTGAACATTGCCGCCACCGGCCTCGCCGCCCAGCAACTCCATGTCGACACCATTTCGCACAACCTCGCGAACATGACGACGACCGGCTATAAGGCCGAACGGCCGGAATTCCAGGACCTGCTCTATCAGGACCTGCGCCGCGTTGGCGCCAACTCGACCGATCAGGGCACCATCCTGCCGGTCGGCGTGCAGATCGGCCTCGGGGTGAAGACCGGTGCCATCTCGCGCAATACCGGGCAAGGCACCTTCCAGAACACCGAAAACGCCCTCGATGTGGCCGTGAACGGCAAAGGCTATTTCCAGATCGAACTGCCCGACGGCACCATCGCCTACACCCGCGACGGTGCGTTCAAAATCTCCGATCAGGGCATTATCGTCACCCGCGACGGCTTCACCGTGCAGCCTGCCATCACCATCCCCGACGACGCGACCAACATCTCGATCAACCAGTCGGGCGAGGTGCAGGTCACCCTTGAAGGCCAGACCGACCCGCAGCAGCTTGGCCAGCTTGAAATGGCAACCTTCATCAACCCGGCGGGCCTGCAGGCCATGGGCGACAACATGTACCTCGAAAGCACCGCCTCGGGCAACCCGGTGCTGGGCATGCCTGCGCAGAACGGCATTGGCCGCCTGCTTCAGGGCTATCTCGAGAACTCGAACGTGAACCCGGTATCCGAGATCACCGACCTCATCGTCGCCCAACGCGCCTACGAGATGAACACCAAAGTCCTCACCGCCGCCGACCAGATGCTGCAATCGCTTAACCAGTCGGCCTAAGGAGCCATGGCCATGAAATACGCCGCGATCATTACATTTGCCGGGCTGATCTTCGCCGACAGCGTGTTCGCCGCCAACTGGCAGACACCCTACGAGGCGCAACAATTCGCGGCCGCCCAAACCGGCGCGCCGATCATGAGTACCGCCCCCGCGCCGGATTACTTCCAGATCACCGCCACGCAGGTGAACGACGAAGTGCGCCGCCAGCTTCAGGCGCAGGGCATGACCAATGTCAGCGCCACCCTCACCCCCAACACCGGCACGCTCTATTCCGCCAACCACCCGCTCACCCTCGCGCTGCAAGCCCTGCAGATCGACCGCGAAGCCGGTCTTTGGCAGGCCCAGGCCTATATTCTCAGCAAAGGCCACACCGAAACGGTGAAGCCCGTTTCCGGCCGGTTTGAACTGACCCGAACCGTGCCCGTGCTTACCCGCCCGCTGCGCGCCGGCGAAATCATCGAATCCAGCGACCTCAGCAGCAAAACCCTGCCCGAGCGCCAGCTGCACAAAGACACCATCACCGAAACCCAATACCTCGTGGGCCAGACGCCTGCGCGCGCCATTTCGCCGGGCCGCCCCATCCGCACCATCGAAGTCGCCGCGCCGACCGTGGTGAAAAAAGGCGATCTGGTGGAGATGAACTACACCACCCCGTATATGAGCATCCGCACCACCGGCGAAGCGCTGGAGAATGGCTCGAGCGGCTCGCTCATCCGCGTCAAAAACAGCAAAAGCAACAAAGCCGTCAGCGCCCGCGTGGCCGGTGCCGGCCGCGTTGAAGTCAACACCAGCCTGTAGGAGCGATCATGAAAAAAACGACGACACTCGCCCTCTCCCTGCTCGCACTCAGCAGCCTGAGCGCCTGCGCCAGCACCGTTGAACGCCTCGAGCGCGTGGGCTCCCGACCCGACATGACCACGGTCGAGAACCCGCAAACGCGGCCCAACTACCAGCCGCTTTCATGGCCCCTGCCCGACCCCGAGGCGCAAACCACCCGCACCGCCAATTCGCTGTGGCAGCCCGGTGCGCGCGGCTTTTTCCGCGACCAGCGCGCCACCCGCGTGGGCGATATCCTGCGCGTGAATATCGCCGTCGCCGATCAGGCCAAGCTCGATAACCGCACCGACCGCCTGCGCAATACCGCCGACAGCGCCGCCGCACCAAGCCTGCTTGGGCAAGAGGGCAACCTCAGCAAGCTCACCGGCGCCGACCCGCGCAGCCTGCTCAGCATCACCGGCAACACGCAGACCAACTCGAACGGCCGTATCAACCGCAAAGAGAATATCCGCACGCAGGTGGCCGCGCTCGTGACGCAGGTGTTGCCCAACGGCAATCTCGTGATCGAAGGCAGCCAGGAGATTCTGGTGAACTACGAAATCCGCGAAGTATCCGTTGCCGGGGTCATCCGCCCGCAGGACATCACTTCCGATAACACCGTCGAAGCCAACCAGATCGCCCAGGCCCGCATCGTCTATAGCGGCCGCGGCCAGGTCAGCGACATCCAGAAACCCCGCTGGGGCCAGGAAGTCATCGACGTGATCTCGCCCTTCTAAGCGCGATCACCCCCACCAACAAAAAGGCAGAGGCCCACCCAGCCTCTGCCTTTTTCGTTTGAGACAAAAAAAAACGCGGGAGCATGGCTCACCGCGCTTTATTCATACCGCGAGCGGAGGGCTTAGACGCCCATGCCCACACCATCGCTTTTCACACCACCAACTGCCGTGGGGCTGAAACAACCAAGATCGGCAGCCGATACGCAGAATTCCGTAGTCAGCTTCGGCTGTTCCACCGCGCGGCTGAGCGATTGCGATACTTGCTGGCTGCCCGGCGTGAGCGAGGAACTAATGCCCCCCATCATGCCACGGCCGAGATCGGCCAGGCTGCCGCCAATGTTCAATTCACTCATGCTTTTCTGGAAACCACCGGCACCGGCAAGGGCCATGTCGCCCGCCGCACTCAGGGTTTCGCCCGCCGCGTTCAGCAGCGGAATATCTTTTCCGCCCATCTGCAGCGCTTCGCCGGTTCCTTTGCTCACCGCGGCCGTTGCGGCTAGCGGCGCACTCACCAACGCACCCAATAATGCACCAAGCATAGAATCTCCTATTCCCTCAACCTATACCATGATTCCCTAAGAATTGGTTAAAGAGAAATATGACAGTTTTGTGACAATCGGGCGTTAGGCGGGCGGAGCTGCCGCCATCACTACAGTGCGCCAGAGCGGTAAATAAAGCAGGGAGAATTGTTTGAAATCAACATCTCGCAGGCTTTTTTGGCCTGTTTTTCGTTGATGTTCTCCAGCCGCGCGCGGTGCACCTGCGCGCCTTCCGGCCCACTGCCCAGCACCGCAATGCGCGAGCCTTTCAGGTTGCCCTGCGCCAGTTGGTAGGCTTGCAGGGCCGCGCGCTCGGCGAGCAGGCGGGTGGAAAACGCCCCCACCTGAATGCCCCACATATTCTCGACCCCGGCATCGGCGCGGGTTTCCTGCTGGCGGGCGGCCAGCTGGGCATCCAGCGTGTTGGGCGGCGGCGCGGGCGTGGGTGCCACCACTTGCGGCGCCGGGGTGGCCGGCACCACCGCCACGGGGGCTTGCTGCGCTACGGGCGGCGCACTCACCACGGCGGGGGCTTGTTTCGGTTCCGTGAGTTGCACGGGTTTGGCGGCGATCGGCGCTTTGGCGGCAGCCGCCACGGGGGCGGGCGGCGTGGCCACGGCCACTTTAATTTCCGGCGCTTTGGCCGGGATTGGCACCACCGCCTCGCGGCCATTCACCGACGGCAGGTTTGCCGCCACCACCACGCCGCGTTTCTGGCCGCGCTTGGCGATGGTGGCATAGGCTGCATCCAGCAGGGCGATCATGCGATCGTCGCGCCACTGGCCCGATGCGCCCCCCATCACCACACCGACCAGCGGCCGCCCCCCGCGCTCGGTGCTGGTGACCACGTTGAAGCCCGACGCGTTGATGAACCCGGTCTTGATCCCGTCGGTGCCCGCATAGCGGAGCATCACGCGGTTATGGGTATAGTAAGTCACACCCTTCCAGCTGAACTGGCGGGCGGCGAAATACTGGTAATAGTTCGGGAAGTCGCGCTTGAGGGCGATGCCAAGCTTCGCCATGTCGCGCGCGGTGGTGTATTGCGCGCCGTTGGGCAGGCCGTTGGGGTTTTTAAACACGGTGTTGCGCATGCCAAGTTCGCGCGCTTTGCGCGTCATCAGCGTCGCAAAATTCGGCACCGAGCCGCCCAGATGCTCGGCCACCACCACCGCCACATCGTTCGCCGAGCGAATGACCAGCGCTTTAATCGCGGTTTCCACCGGCACCGTATCGGTCGTGCGCAGCGAGATGTTCGTTTGCGGCTGCACCGAGGCATAGTCGCTGACTTTCATGCGCGTACCGAGCGAAACTTTGCGTGCTTCCAGCGCCTCGAACAGCAAATACAGCGTCATCATTTTGGTGAGCGAGGCAGGGTAGCGCCGCGCATCGGCATTGGCCGAGTGATACACTTCGCCGGTTTTTGGGTTCATGATGAGCGCGGCGTAGCGCGGATCGTTCACCCCCCAGCGCGGCGGGGCTTTGCGGGCAGCGCGGGCGGCATCGGCAAAATCGGGCACGAGGAGCGACAGGGCGCAGCAAACAAGGATCAGAAAACGCATCATGCGCCGGTTGTAACAAAAGCGAAAGCCGGAGCAAGGGATTGTTCAGGATGTGTATAGCGCGCCCATACCATCCGGTTTTATTCTCTTTGTTTGCTGTCATCCCGGCCCTGTGCCGGGATGACAATTTTCTGACGCGCGCCCTAGCAGCAGCGCGCGAGCCCCTGTGGCCCGATGGCGAAAAAATCAATGCTGATTTCGACCATGCCGAGCGCTTTGTAGAATTGCCGCGCGCGGTCGTTTTTCTTCAGCACGGTGAGCGATACCCATTGCCCGTCCTCGCCCAGGCATTGCGCGGCCAGCGCCGAAAACAACGCGCGCCCCACCCCCTGCCCGCGCTGCGCAGGTTCCACGATAATATCGGCGAGGTGGTAGCCATGGCTGGCGGAAACCGTGTCGTATCCCCAGTAATAAAGCACCAGCCCTACCGCCTTTTCATGCCCGGCAATGAGCGCGCGCATGGGCACTTTCGCCGCTCCGCCAAACAGCGCCGCGCGCAGGTCGGCCTCGCTGGCGGAGATGTCATAGCCCTCTTCGCGATTGAGCATGGAAAGCAGGCGGGTAAGTTCCGGCAGATCGGCCACGGTAGCGGGGCGAATGGTGGGCACGGGTGTGGACAAGCGGTTCTTCCTTGGCGTGGGCGGTTTGCTGACCTATCTGTACCACATCCTACCCATAACGCCATGCCTGCTGTTGATTACCCATGAACCACGCCCTGCCCACTCCCACCGATGCCCCTTACCTCGCCACGCTGAACAGCGAGCAGCGCGCGGCGGTTGAGGCCACCGAAGGCCCGGTACTGGTGCTGGCAGGCGCAGGCACCGGCAAAACAAAAGTGCTGACCACCCGCATCGGCCATATCCTCATGCGCAAACTGGCGTTTCCCAGCCAGATCCTCGCCGTCACCTTCACCAACAAAGCCGCCGCCGAAATGCGTGGCCGCGTAGCCAAACTGCTGTTCGGCGAAACCGCCGAGGGCAAGGAAGCCGCCGCGCTGTGGCTGGGCACGTTCCACTCCATCGGCGCGAAAATTCTGCGCCGCCATGCCGAGTTGGTCGGCCTCACCCCGCAATTCACCATCCTCGACGACGACGACCAGCAGCGCCTTATCAAAGCCATGCTGGCCGACAACAACATCGACCACAGCAAATTCCCCGCCCGCGCGGTGCTTGGGGCCATTCAGGGCTGGAAAGACCGCGGCCTGCTGCCCGATAAAATCAACGAGCAGCCCGGCAACTACACGCTCGCGCAGGTGGCGGCAAAAATCTACCCCATCTACCAGAACCGCCTGCGGGCGCTGAACTGCGTCGATTTTGGCGACCTGCTGCTGCACAACCTCACCATCTTCCAGTCGCACCCCGATGTGCTGCAGGAATATGCGCGGCGCTTCCGCTACATCCTCGTCGACGAATACCAGGACACCAACACCGCGCAATACATGTGGCTGCGCCTGCTGGCGCTGGGCTACAAAAACCTGTGCTGCGTGGGCGACGACGACCAGAGCATCTATGGCTGGCGCGGGGCCGATGTCGGCAATATCCTGAAGTTCGAGGAAGACTATCCGGGCGCCACCATCATCCGCCTCGAGCGCAATTACCGTTCGACCGCGCCCATTCTGAAAGCCGCCTCGGGCGTGATCGCCCACAATAAAGAGCGGCTTGGCAAAACGCTGTGGACCGACGAGGCCGAGGGCAGCCCCGTGCGCATCAAATCGGTGTGGGACGATTCCGAGGAAGCGCGTTTCGTGGGCGAGGAAATCGAAGCCTTCCAGCGCGACCGCGTGGCGCTTTCCGACATGGCGGTGCTGGTGCGCGCCGGCTACCAGACCCGCGCCTTCGAGGAACGCTTCATGACACTCGGCGTGCCCTATAAAGTGGTCGGCGGCCTGCGCTTTTACGAGCGCATGGAAATCCGCGATGCGGTGGCGTACCTGCGCATTATCCCGCAGCCGCACGACGACCTCGCGCTTGAGCGCATCATCAACGTGCCCAAGCGCGGCATCGGCAAAGCGACGATGGAGCAGTTGCACAGCGAAGCCCGCGCGCAAAATGGCTCACTCTATGCCGCCACCAAACGGCTGATCGACACGGGCGAGTTGAAAGGCAAAGCCGCCGGCACCCTGCAGAAACTGTTCGACCAGTTTGAAGGCTGGCGCGCAAAACTGAACGAGATGGGGCTTGCCGAACTGGCCGATCTGGTGATGGAAGAATCCGGCTACCGCGCCATGTGGCAGGCCGATAAATCGCCCGAAGCCGCCGGGCGGCTGGAAAACGTGCGCGAGCTTATCCGCGCGCTGGGCGATTACCCGAACCTCGCCGAATTCCTTGAACATGTCGGCCTCGTGACCGACGGGGCCGAGCAGGCAGGCACCGAAATGGTCAGCATCATGAGCCTGCACGCGGCCAAGGGGCTCGAATTCACCAGCGTGTTCCTCACCGGCTGGGAGGAAGGGCTGTTTCCCAGCCAGCGCACGATGGATGAACTCGGCACCGCCGGGCTGGAAGAAGAACGCCGCCTTGCCTATGTGGGCATCACCCGCGCGCGCCGCCACCTCACCATTTCGCACGCCGCCAACCGCCGCATCTACAACCAGTGGCAATCCAGCATGCCATCGCGCTTCCTCGGCGAAATCCCGGCCGATACGGTCGAGCATCTCGATGGTGGCCCCTATGCCCGCCGCGCCACCGGCCCGGCCATGTTCCAAAAAGAGCTGGAATCCATTTTTGCCTCCTCGTCGCGCGTGGGGCAAAGCAACGCCCCGTCTTATGGCCAGCAAAGCAACATGCCTGCCACGCCCCCCGCCGCGCGCAGCGACGGCCTGAAAAAAGGCGCAAAAATCTTCCACCAGAAATTCGGCAATGGCGTCATCCTGAGCATCGAAGGCGAGCATTGCGAAATCGCCTTCAAACATGCCGGCGTCAAAAAAATCCTGGCCGAATATATTGAACTGGCCAGCTAATACCGCCCACGCAACTAGCCCCTAGCAACTAGCCTCTAGCCCCTCTATAACCATCCCATGCACACATCCTCCCAGCTCCTGATTATCCTGACCACCATCAGCCTGTGTGCGCTGCTGGCAAACCGGCTTTCGGTGGCGGCACCGCTGGCGTTCCTACTGGGCGGAGTCGCGCTGGCGCTGGTGCCGGGCATGGGCAGCATCGCCATCGACCCGGAATATATGCTGGTGCTGTTTTTACCGCCCATTCTCATGGAAGCCGCGTTCTTCACCTCCATCCGCGATTTCCGCGCGTCGCTGACCCCCATCCTGCGATTGGCGATCGGGCTGGTGGTGATCAGCGCGGTGGCGGTCGCCTTCACCCTGCAGGCCTGGATTCCCGGTGCCACGCTGGCGCTGGGCATGGTGCTGGGCGCTATCATCGCCCCGCCGGATGCCGCCGCGGCCACCGCCGCACTGAAACATACCAGCCTGCCCAAACGCATTACCACGATTCTGGAAGGCGAAAGCCTTGTCAACGATGCTACCGGCATCGTGCTTTATAATTTCGCAGTGGCAACGGTGATGGCCGGGCATTTCTCGGCGCTCGATGCCGGTATCGACTTCCTCTGGAAATCCGCAGGCGGCGTTGCAGTGGGCTATGGCATCGGGTTCGTGTTCGTCAAAATCTACCCCCTGTTTCGCGATCATTCGGCCAATATCATCGCCACGTTCGTGCCGCCCTACGCCGCCTATGTACTGGCTGAGCATGCGGGCAGTTCCGGGGTGCTGGCGGTGGTTACCAGCGGCCTGCTGGTGGGCTGGCATGCCCCAAGCCTCATCTCCAGCCTCGACCGCCTGCCGATGAACTCGATCTGGAACATGACCGTGTATTTCCTGAGCGCCCTCGCCTTTTTGCTGATCGGCCTGCAGCTTCCCGCCATCGTGCTTCGCCTCGAACATTACGACATGCGCATGGTCGCCACCATGACCCTTGCCGTGTGCCTTGCCACCGTGCTGGTGCGCTTTGCCTATGTGTATATCGGCAGCTACGCTTATTATGCTGTGCGGCGCTGCCGGGCCTATCACAAACTGCCCGCCTGGCAGAATGTCTTCATCGTGGGGTGGACGAGCATGCGCGGGGTCGTCACCCTTGCGCTCGCGCTCGCGCTGCCCATGACCCTGCCGGATGGTAGCGCCTTCCCCCACCGCGACCTGTTGATTTTCATCAGCCTGATGACCATCCTGTTCACGCTGGTGCTGCAAAGCCTGACCCTACCATGGATGACGCGCCACCTTCGCCTGCGCTACGATGATTCGCGCCTGCACGAGGAATGGCTTGCACGCGTGAACGCCACGCGCACCGCGCTTGGTGTGCTGGCGCAAATCAATGAGGAAGGTGGCGGCAATTTACCCGCCATGGCGCGCATCCGCCAGCATTACGAAGAACGCCTCGACGCGCTGGGCGATGGCCCCAACACCCCCCTCACCCCCAATAACCACCGCAGCCTGCTGCACCAGCCGCAATTGCTGGCCGAGAACCATCTCTGGCTGGAAGCGCTGCGCAGTGAACGGGATACGGTCATCAACCTGCGCCACCAGTTCGCCATCGGCGACGATGTGATGAACGACATCCTGCGTGAGGTCGATCTGCTTTCTGCCCGCTACCACTACGAAATCGAAAAAATTCCCGAACCGGAACAACGGCGGCGCTGGCGGCGCATCATTCCTCGCCGGGCAACCGCCTAATTTATTGACATTATTTGTATTTTTGTGATACGTTGGCCGTTACCATGGGAGCACGCTATATGAAACGCCCTGCCTTGCACGGATTTACGCTGATTGAGTTATCCGTTGTGTTGGTGATTATCGGCCTGCTGGTGGGCGGCATCGTGGCCGGCAAATCCATGATTCGCGGCTCGCAGGTGCGCAGCATCGCCGTCGATTACCAGAAATATGCGGGTGCCACCTACCGGTTTGAAGATAAGTACGGCGCGTTGCCCGGCGACATGGCCAATGCCACCTCCTATTGGGGTGCCGCCCATGCCAACGCCAATACCTCGGCCTGCTACGACATTGCCAGTTCCGGTGGTACCGCCACCTGTAATGGCGATGGCGACGGCAATTTCTGCGCCCCCTTCACCCAATGCTACGAGGCCCACCGTTATTGGCAGCACCTGGCCAATAGCGGCCTCATCGAAGGCCAGTTCACCGGCACCGGCACACAGGCTTCATCGCGCACGAGCGGTGTGTATCCCGGCGTGAATGCCCCGAACCTTAAAATCCCGCGCACCACCTTTCAGGTCCGCAACCTTTCGCGCAATAGTTTAGGCCTAAGCTATGCCTACGATGCCCCGAATATCACGATGGGGTACTTCTTTGGCGGCGTGACCTGTACGTCGGGCTGCATCCCCACGGCCGTAACGCTGACAGGGGAAGAAGCCTGGAACCTTGATATCAAAGCCGATGACGGAAGGCCCGCCTACGGCAAAATACAAAGCTTCCTGGCGGGCAATAGTGCAGGCGTTCCCACAACCTGCGCGACCAGTGCCACCGCTGCCAGCGCCGAATATACCACCAACAGTAAAGCACCGCTCTGTGCCCTTATGCTTGCGTTGTAACCCCGGATGGAAATCACCCCCATGACAAAGAGACACGGTTTTTCCCTCATTGAGCTTTCTATTGTGCTGGTCATTATTGGCCTGATCATCGGTGGCATCCTGCTGGGTCAGTCGCTTCTGAAAGCCGCCCAGCTACGCTCCGTCGGCGCCGAAGCCGATCGTTACGGCGCAGCCATTCGCCTGTTTGTCGATAAATATTCCGCCCCCCCCGGGGATATGAGCAATGCCACCAGCTTCTGGGGCACCGATCCCGGCGGCTGCCCCGGCACCGCGCTGACCAGCACCACCCCGCGCATCACCACCTGCGATGGTAATGGCGATGGCCAAATCACCCTGGCCGCCGGCACCGCGAATGAGGTGTTTCGCTCCTGGCAGCACCTATCCGCCGCCGGGCTGGTTGAAGGCACGTTTACCGGCGTCACCGGCACCTCCCTTTACTCAAGCGCCTCGTTCAACCAGAACGCTAACCCGCCCAACACGCCGCTATCGCGCTATCGGCCCGGCCTTTGGAGCCTGCAGAATCTCGGCTCCGACATCTGGCCAGTGAGCAGCACCTCCTATTTTGAAGGTGTCTATAATAACGTGCTGTACTTTGGCCAGAGCTCCAGCGGTGCCGGCGCAGTGCTGACCCCAACGGAAGCATGGAATGTCGACAAAAAAATCGACGATGGCATGCCCGGAACCGGGCGCATGGTCATCCCCGAAACCGATGGCAACCCCACGACCGGATGCAGCGATACATCGCCCAGTGGCAGCGCCGAAATTTCCCTCACATCGCAATATTTGCTGGGCAATACGTCTGTCGCCTGCCGCCTGATCTTCAAAGACATGGCGATGTAGCCGCGGCGCTAAATCGCCCGCGTGGCCTGCTGTAGCCATGCGCGCTCTGGCGAATCGAGCGCCTGTTCAAGCGTATTGTAAACACGCTGGTGATAGCTGTTCAGCCAGTTGCGCTCTTGCGTGCTCAGAAGCTCCACCAGCACCGGCCGCGTGTCGATCGGCGCGAGGGTGAGCGTTTCAAACGCCAGCCAGCCCGGCGCCTGCTCGATCACCGTCACCAGGTTTTCAATGCGGATGCCATGGCTGCCCGCCGCATAATACCCCGGCTCGTTCGACAGCACCATGCCCGGCTTCAACGCCACCGCGCTGCCTTTTTTGCTGATGCGCTGCGGCCCCTCATGCACACATAAATACGCCCCCACCCCATGGCCGGTGCCATGGTCGTAATCAAGCCCGGCTTCCCATAGCGGCAGGCGCGCCAGCGCATCGAGCTGGACACCGGCCGTGCCGACGGGAAACACCGCCCGCGCAAGAGCGATGTGCCCTTTCAGCACCCGCGTGTAATGTTCCTGCATGGCCGTTGTCAGCACGCCGGTCGGCATGGTGCGCGTCACGTCGGTCGTGCCGTCATCGTATTGGCCGCCGGAATCGAGCAGGAACAGTTCACCCTTTTGCACACGGCGATTGCTGGCCTCGCTCGCCCGGTAATGCACGATCGCGCCATGCGGCCCCGCCCCGGCGATGGTGGCAAAACTCGCGCCGCGATAGCGGTTATCCTTTGCGCGGAAGGCTTCAAGCTGCGCAATCGCGCCCAGCTCATCGGGCAGGCGTTTTGATTCGGCCTGCGCATCGAACCAGCATAAAAACCGGCTAAGGGCCACCCCGTCGCGCCGATGGGCGGCACGCATGCCTTCGAGCTCCACCGGGTTTTTGCAGGCTTTGGGCAGCAAGGTGAGATCGTCGCCCGCCAGCAATTCCACGCCCGCCTGTTCGGCCCATTGCCACCAGCCCTGCGCCGCCGAGGCGGGATCGACCAGCACGCGCTTGCCCGCCCCGAAGGGCGACTGCGCAAACCGCCAGCAATCCGCGAGGGAATGCAGCGTGATTTCGTTTTGCTGAAGATACGCCATCACCGCCGGATCGAACGCGCGGTCGAAGGTGAACAACGCCAGCGCCCCATCGCGGTGAAGCACAGCATAGGCCAGCAAAAGCGGGTTGAAGGGAATATCGTCGCCGCGCAGGTTCAAAAGCCAGTTGATACCATCGGGCAGGGCAAAAATGGCCGCATCGGCCTTCGCCACCGCGATTTTTTCAAGCAGCGCCGCGCGCTTTTGCGCGTAGCCCATGCCGCTGATGGTTTCGGGGTGCAAGCGCACCGCGCCTGCGGGCGTGGCGGGCTGCGCGCGCCACCCGGCATCGACCGGGTTTTCGGCCAGCGCCTGCCAGCGCACGGGCAGGTCGCGCGTGGCATGGCGCCATGCTTCCAGTTGCGCATGGCTGATCAGCCATGGATCAAACCCGATGGTGAGCGCCGCCGCCGCATGCAGGCGCACCCATGCCGCCAGCGGCTGCTCGCCGCTATTATGCGGCACCACGCCCGTGCCTGCCAGCTCCTGCGCCGCCTGAAGGGTGTAGCGCCCATCGGTGAACAGCGCATGCACCCGCGCGTCGCCCGGCTTCGCCCAGAACGCGCCCAGCCCGGCGGAACCGGTGAACCCACACAGATAGGCCAGCCGCGCGGCATAGGCGGGCACGTATTCGCCCTGGAACTCATCGCCCACCGGCTGCAGGTAGAGATCCACCCCCGCCGCCACTAACTGATTGGAAAGGCTCGAAAGGCGTGGCGTAAAATCGCTTGCTGTCATCATGTCTTAATTTGCCATGGCGCTTGGGGTTGTATATGAGGGGAACTCACCACAGTTAGCGGGCGGAAACAAGCATCCCCCGCAGGAGAACCGGTTGATGCGTCTTGCTACCCTGTTTGCGTTGCTTTTGGGCCTGACTGCAGGGGCGGCAAACGCCACGTATAAGCCCGCCATCGTCTATCTGTATTCCGGCTCCGAATCCGACCGCGCATTTATCGACGCGGCGCAGGCGGGCATCGACAAGGCCGCGCATGAATTCGGCCAACCCATCGCCCAGCACCGCATGATGGGCACGGAAAACATCACCGCCGTCATCAAGCGCGTAGCCGATTCGGGCGCATCGCCCATCATCGCTGTCGGCTACCAGAACGTGATGCCGGTACTGAACCTCGCCGAGCGCTACCCCAACACCCAGTTCACGGTGATCGACGGCATCGTGCCGCCGCTGTTTTCCAACGTGCAGTCGGTGATTTTTAAAGACCATGAGGGCGCGTTCCTTGTCGGCATGATCGCCGCCCGGCTCAGCAAATCCGGCCATATCAGCTTCATCGGCGGCATGGATATTCCGCTAATCCGCAATTTCAGCAAAGGCTATGCGCAGGGTGCGCGCTACGCCAACCACGACATCAGCATCGACAGCGCCATGGTCGGCACCACGCCCGACGCGTGGAGCAACCCCGATGCCGCCCACGCACTCGCCACCACCCAATACAAACGCGGGGTGGATGTGATTTTTGCCGCCGCGGGCGGTTCCGGCCTTGGCGTACTGAAAGCCGCCGAAGAAAGCCACCGCTACGCCATCGGCGTCGACACCAACCAGAACGGGCTCTATCCCGGCTCGGTGCTCACTTCACTGGTGAAGCGCGTGGATATCGCGGTGTATGAAGCGCTGAAAGCCAGCCACGACGGCAATTGGAGCGCGGGCATCAAATATCTCGGCATCAAGGAAGGCGCGCTCGATTACGCGGTCGACCAGAACAACAAAACACTCATTTCCGAACAACTGATCGAAGAAGTCGCGATGGCCAAAGAGCGCATCATCAACGGCACGATCGAAGTCGAGATGTATTCGCCGAAATAGTTGAAAAATTTCGCTTCTTTGATATAATACCGCTTATGAAAACGCATAAACCTGGCACACTCGCCGCAACGGCTTTCAGCCTGATCGAATTGTCGATTGTCCTGGTCATTCTCGGCTTGCTTACGGGTGGTATTCTGGCGGGCCAATCGCTCATTCGCGCGGCGGAACTGCGCTCCATCACCACCGACCAGAATCGCTATGTCACCGCGGCCCAAACCTTCCGCGACAAATATTTCCAGCTGCCGGGCGACATGAACAATGCCCAAAGCTTTTGGGGCGTGGCAAATGCTACCGCCGCGACCTGCGTCACCACCCCCAGCACCGACAAGGCAACGTGCAATGGCAATGGCGATGGCATGATCTACCCCAGCGCCGGTTCGAATGAATCCTACCGTTTCTGGCAGCACCTCGCCAATGCCGGGCTGATCGAAGGCACCTATGACGGCATCACCCATGGCTCGAATAGTTTCTCCAGTACACAGGAAAATTCACCGCGCGGACGCATCGGTAGCAGCCTGTGGTTTGTGTGGAACTGGACTGCACCGCAGACAGGCCAATGGGTATTTGACGGAACTTATGGCAACCGTATTTCCACCGGCATTCAAGAGGCGAACAGCGAACCCATGAATGCCATCCTCACTCCGCCGGAATTATGGAATATTGACATAAAAATGGACGATGGATTGCCTGCGCAAGGCAAAGTAAAATCGGCTTGGTATTTGTGCACGAATGCCACCGCTTCAAGCCAAC
>JBIISI010000052.1:0-14845 GCA_044341105.1 Rickettsiales bacterium
AGCACCTTGGCGAACACGTCGCGGCGGATATCGGCGACCACGCGCTCGCCCACCCAGCTCACCAGCAGGTAGCGTGCGAAGGTGGCGGCGGCAAACACCAGCACCACGCCGAGCAGGATAATATAGCCCCAGCCCAGCAAATGCGGGTCGCGCTTGGCGATGCCTTCGTCGATGAGGTAGCGGAAGGCGTAGCCCATGGTGAGCACGCCGGATGAGGTAAACAGCAGCGCCACCGTGGCGCCGATGGCCTGCCGGCGATAGGCGCGCACATAGCCGAACAGGTAGTTCAGGCTGGAGAGTTTGCCTTTGGGCAAGGCAGGGTCGGCGGTTTTCACGACATCACCCCTTCGCGCTCCAGCTCCTGTTTTAGCAGGATGTCGAGCAGCTCGCCACCGGGCAGGGCCCAGTGTTCGCCGCTCCAGCGGAAATGGTGGCCGCCGGAGAGCGGCGAGGCCAGCCAGATTTCCCTGTTCACATGGTGGGCGCTGACCACAAAGGTGCGCCTCGTGGCGGTTTGCAGGGTGAGCACACCTTGGTTAAGTTCCAGTTCCTCCAGCTCGGCATTGTCGTACGCCGTCTCGAACCGATCATGCAGCTGGGTGAGGGTGCGCTGTGCCAGCGCGTGGAATTCGGTGTCGGTGAGCATGGGGAGTGCATAGCCCCGCACGCCCCCGGCGGCAACCAAGATTCTGCTATATTTTCGAGATGAACTCGGGTAGCAGCCTCGCATGGTTTTTCCGTTCAGCCGCAAAAAGAAAAAGAAACGCCGTGGCCCGGCCAAGGTGCGCGTGAGCGCACCGCCTGCCGGCCATGCCTCGGGCAAGGTGAGCCCGCGCGGGCAGGGGCCCAAGCGCGCTGCACCGCAAGGCAAACGCCCCGCCGCCAAAAAGCCGGCGGTCACCCCCGTGGCCCCCTCGCGCCCCAGCCTGTGGAACAAGCGCAGCCTCGCCGGGCTTGCCGTGCGCACGGGCTTCACGCTGTTTATCATTGGCGGCGTGGTGCTCATGTATTTCATGGCCAGCCTGCCGGATATCCGCGACCTGAACACGATTAAGAAGCAGCAGGGCATCACGGTGGAAACCGAAGATGGCCGCATCATCGCCACCTATGGCGACGTGTATGGTGCGTATGTGCCGTATGATAAAATCCCCAAATCCCTCATCAATGCGGTGATCGCGACCGAAGATCGCCGGTTCTTCCAGCATCACGGGGTGGATTTCTTCGGCATCCTGCGTGCCATGGTGGTGAACGTGACGTCGGGCAAGGTGCGCCAGGGCGCCTCGACGGTGACGCAGCAGGTGGCGAAGAACGTGTTCCTGAGCCCGGAGCGCACCGTGACCCGCAAAATCCGCGAGATGCTGTTGGCCTTCTGGCTGGAGGGGCGCTACAGCAAGGAAGAGATCATGGCGATCTACCTGAACCGGGTATATCTCGGCTCGGGCACGTTCGGCATCGACGCGGCGAGCCGCCGCTATTTCAACAAGCCCGCCACCGACATGGACCTGGTCGAATCGGCGATGATCGCCGGGCTGCTGAAAGCACCTTCGCGCTATGCACCCACCGCCAGCTCGGAACGCGCCATGGCCCGCGCCCATCAGGTGTTGAAGAACATGGCCGATAACGGTGCGCTCAGCGAAAAAGAAATCAAGCCCGCGCTGAAAAAATTTGCCGAGGCACCGCGCCAGACGGTCGAAGGCTCGCATGTGCGTTATTACGGCGACTGGGTCGTCGACCAACTGCCGGAGCTGATCGGCAACCTGGAAGACGATATCGTGGTGGTGACCACGTTCGATCCTGCCATTCAAGAAAACGACGCCGACGCGCTGGAAAACACGCTGAGCATGGAAGGCGATGGCAAGAAAGTGAGCCAGGGGGCGATTGTGACCATGTCGCCCGATGGTGCGGTGCGCGCCATGATCGGCGGCAAGAGCTACGGCGAAAGCCAGTATAACCGTGCGGCGCAGGCCAAGCGCCAGCCGGGCTCGCTGTTTAAGCTGTTTGTGTATCTCGCGGCGCTGGAGGCGGGCTACACCCCCATGGCGCAGGTCGATGATGCGCCGATCTCGATTCAGGTTGGCAATAAAATCTGGTCGCCGCGCAACTATACCGGCCAGTATAAAGGGCCGATGACGGTGGCGCAGGCTTTCCGCGAATCCATCAACACCGTGGCGGTGCGCCTGAGCCAGTATGCGGGCGTGAACCGCGTGGCGCAGATGGCCGAGCGGCTGGGGCTTTCGGAAGTGGCACGCAACCCGTCGATCGCGCTTGGCGCAGAAGAGGCGACGCTGGTGGAAATGACCGCCGCCTTCGCCCATATGCCCAATGGCGGCAACGCCGTGGTGCCGTATGGCATCCTCGAGGTGCACACCACCAAGGGCGAGGAAGTGTATAAGCGCGAAGCGCCCGAGCCAAACCCGGTGCTGGCCGAGGGGACGGTGAAGATGATGAACTACCTGATGCTGGGCACCGTGCGTGGCGGCACGGGCGGGCGCGCGGCGCTTCCGGGGCGCGATGTGGCGGGCAAGACCGGCACCACGTCGGATTATAAAGATGCATGGTTTGTCGGGTTCACCAACCAACTGGTCACCGGCGTGTGGGTGGGCAACGATAATAACCGCCCCATGGCGAAAGTGACCGGCGGCGCGATGCCCGCCAGCATCTGGCATGATGCTATGATTAAGGACATGGAAGGCAAACCGGTGGAAACCATTGCCAGCGCGGAATCGAGTGGCTCGGGCCTGCTGCCATGGCTGTTTGGCACGAGCACACCGGCGGCGCCTGCGGCCGCCATTCCGGCCGATTCCCCCTTCGCGGTGATGAACGAAGATGACCAGCGTGCGATGGGCGCGCCGCTGCCGCCGGGCTCGCAGCCCGTGCCGGTGCAGCCTGCCCCCGCACCTGCACCGCAGGAAGGGCCGACACTCGATCAGGGCTTCTGGGACAAGCTGATGAACGAAGCGCCGAAAATGCCGAAGGTGAAACTCGACGGCAAGGTCGAGTACGATTACCCCACCAACCGCTAAGCGTGTCTATTACGCGTTGAAGCGGTAGAGATGCTTGCCGTGAAGGCGCAGCCATTCTTTGGCGATCTCATGGTTCGGACAGAGATATTCCACCAGCGCCCAGAAATTGGCGCTGTGATCCATGTAGCGCAAATGCGCGACTTCGTGCGCGACCACATATTCCATCACTTCGCGCGGGGCGAACACCAGCCGCCACGAAAAGGAAAGATTCGCGGTGCTGGAACAGCTGCCCCAGCGCGAGCGCGTGTCGCGCACCGAAATGCGGTTGATGCGCTTGCCGATTTTCGCCGCATCGGCCACCGCCAGGTCGCGGATGCGGATAGCGGCAACTTTCTTCAGGGCCTCAGTCACGCGGCGCGGAAAGAATTCGCGTGCGCCGGCGATGTAGAGCGTCTCGTCCATCAGCGCAAACTGGCGGCCCAGTTGCGGCTCGTGTTTAATGCGCACGCGCTCGCCGCACAGCGGAATGACGACGCCCGGCTTGATCTGCTTTTTCAGCGGCATGTCCGACAGGGTGTCGATAAGCCATTGCGATTTTTCGGTGAGGAAATCCAACCCGTCGCTGATTTTGGTATGGCGCGGCAGGGTGAGGGAGATGGCGTGGTCGGTGGGGTTATAACGCAGGCAGATGCGCTTGGCCTTCGCATGGCGTTTGATAACCAGCGGAAGCACTTCTTCTCCTACTTGCAGAAATTCGGGTAACTTATTGTCTGCGAACTGGTTGCTCATCGAGAATCCCATCGTGGTCTTAGCTAGGTGTGGGTGAATCGCGCGTTGTTGTTGCCGGGCTATGATCCGCGCGTATGGTGTAACATACGGTGCCGGGGCAGGCGGTCAATAGCCCCCCGCCGAAAAAAACAAAAAATACCACTTGCTCACATCTTATTGGCGGCGCATTCAGATAAATATGAAGTATCCTCAGTCATTTATCGAGGAAATACGCAATCGAGTCCGGGTGTCGGAGGTGATTGGCAAAGCCATTCCCATCCGCCGCGCCGGGCGCGAATTCCACGCTTTATGCCCATTTCACAAAGAGAAGACCCCGTCCTTTACCATCAACGATGAAAAAGGCTTCTACCATTGCTTCGGCTGCGGCGCGCATGGCGATGTGATTGGATTCGTTAAGGATTATGAACATTTAGGCTACCGCGAGGCGGTCGAGCGGCTCGCGGGGCTGGCCGGGTTGACCGTGCCCCAGCCGACGCGCGCGGAGGTTGAGCGGCAAAGCCGCGAGCAGTCGCTGCAGCAGGTGATGGAGGTGGTAACCGGCTGGTTGGAACACCAGCTTGAGCAAAGTGCCGAAGGCGAACTGGCCCGCCGTTACGTGCTGGAGCGCGGCATTTCAGCGGAAACACTGGCGCGGTTTCGCATCGGCTACGCCCCCGCCGACCGCGACGCACTGCTGCGCGCCATGAAGCCGCACGGCATCAGCGAGCGGCAATTGGTGGAAGTGGGTATGTTGATCCAGGTCGAGGGGCGCGAGCCCTATAGCCGGTTCCGGCGGCGGCTCATGTTTCCCATCCGCGACCGCAAGAGCCGGGTGATCGCCTTTGGTGGGCGCGTGCTGCCCGGCGAGCCGAACGAAGACGCGCCGAAATACCTTAACTCGCCGGAAACGCTGCTGTTCCATAAAGGGCGGCAGCTTTACAACCTCGATCTGGCGCGCCGCCCGGCCTTCGACCATGGGCGGTTGCTGATCGCCGAGGGTTATATGGATGTGGTGGCGCTGGCGCAGGCGGGCGTGGCCGCCGCCGTCGCGCCGCTTGGCACCGCCATCACCGCCGAACAATTGCAGCTGTGCTGGCAACTGGTCGATACGCCCACGTTGTGCCTCGATGGTGACAATGCCGGCCAGCGCGCCATGGTACGCGCGATGGACCTTGCGTTGCCGCTGCTGGTGCCGGGCAAAAGCCTGAACATGGCCGTGCTGCCGCCGGGCGAAGACCCGGATTCGCTGGTGCGCAATATTGGCCGCGCCGCGTTCGACGCGGTGATCGATCAGGCGAGCCCGCTTTCCACCGTGCTGTGGCAACAGGCCTTCGGCACCCCCGCCGCCACGCCCGAAGCCCGCGCCGCGCAGGAGCAGGGGTTGATGACCCGCATTGGGCAGATCAAACATCCCGGCGTGCAGCATTACTATAAGCAATTCGCGCGCGAGCAATTGCGGGCGCTGAACGCGCCCAAATTCACCCCGCGCCCCGCGCGTGAGGGCGGGTTTGCGCCCAAAGGCGGGCAGGGGCGGTTCGGCCAGCCCACGCCGGCCATGGCCGCGCCGCCGCCGCCCATCCGCACCGCCGACGCGGCGCTGCTGGCCCCGGCCAGCAACCTTATGGCGCTGGTGATCGCCCATCCCGGCCTGCTGGCCGATGGTGGGGCTGAGGAGCTGTGGCTGCAGGCGCCCATGCAGGCCCCCTGGCAGCAGGTGCTGCACCAGCTGATGACCGAACTGCATATCAGCCAGCCAGAGCTGACAAGCGAACAACTGTGGCAAACCGTGCAGGAGGAGGGCACTGCCGAGGCCCGCGCCGCCATGCTGCGGGCGATGGAGCAGATCGGCATCGACCTCGCCATGGACGAGACGGTGCGCGTGGCGCGTGCGCAGATCCTTTGGGGCGAGGTGGTGAACGACATGGACCGGCTGCGCCTGAAAAGCGAATGCGCCGAGGCCGAAGCCGCCATGGCCGCCGAGATGAGCGAGGAGCATTTCGAGCGGTTCATGGCCCTGAAAGGCCAGCTCGACGCGCTGGAACGTGAGCGCGCGCGGTTTTACCAGAACGACCCGCTGCCCTCATCGGGCTAGAAAAACGCGCAAACCGGGGGGAAATCGCCTGAATCCCTTGCCTTTTCTTATGAATGATGCATAGTCGCCCGGTTTTTGAGGGGGAAATCGCCCCCTGCATATTCGGCCACCCACCTTTAGGATGATTATGGCAGCGAAGAAGCCTGTGAAGAAAACAACCGCCAAAACGGCAAAGCCCACCCCCAAAAAACCTGCTGCGAAAAAGCCATTGGCGAAGATTGCAAGCAAGCTGGCGAAAAAAATCGTGAAGCCGGTGAAAAAACTGGTGGCAAAGCCTGCAGCGAAGAAGGCGGCCAAACCTGCGGCTAAAAAACCAATTAAGCAAGTGCCGAAAGCCAAGGCCAAAGCGGCTTCCAAGCCCATTGCAAAAAAAGCATCAGTCAAAGCTGCAACTGTGGCGAAAAAGCCCGCGGCCAAGGCGGCGGCCAAAAAACCATCCACAGCGGCGAAGAAGCCCCTTGCGAAATCGCCTGCGCGCGCTACATCGGCAACCCCAGCCCCCAAAAAACCGCTGCCTAAGAAAGCGAGCGCCGCTCCTGCTATGCCTGCAAAAACCGCAAAAAAACCTGCCCCCGCCGCCAAAGCCGAACCGAAAGCCAAAGCCGTGCCCGTGAAACCGGCGAAAGAGGCGGTTGCCAAAAAAGCACCCGCCGCGAAAGCGGCCAAAAGCGGCGGCGGTGAAGTGAACGACGCGCTCGAGGCCAAGCTGCTGAAGCTCGGCCAGCGCAAAGGCGTGCTGACCTATGACGACATCAACAAGCACCTGCCCGCGACGGAATTCTCGCCGGAAGTGATCGACGAGCTGATTACTAAGCTGGCCTCGAAAGGCGTGAAAGTCATCGAACTGCCGGACGTGGACGACAAGGTCGACGTGCCGTTCGTGGAGGGCGACGACGAAGACGCGCCCATCGAAGCGGGCGAGGACATGGTCATCGAGGTCGAGAACGAGAAAGAAGA
This sequence comes from Rickettsiales bacterium, assembly GCA_044341105.1. Lineage (GTDB taxonomy): Bacteria > Pseudomonadota > Alphaproteobacteria > Rickettsiales > UBA3002 > QFOX01. Next base: position 6,781 of record JBIISI010000052.1, read on the forward strand.
ATCCTACGGCCGCAGCGACGACCCCGTGCGCATGTACCTGCGCGAAATGGGCAATGTGGAACTGCTCTCGCGCGAAGGCGAGATCGAAATCGCCAAACGCATCGAAGCGGGCCGCGACATGGTGATCTCCAGCCTGTGCGAATCGCCGACGGTGATGCATATCGTGCTCGGCTGGCGCGACCGGCTGGCCAGCGGCGAAATGCTGCTGCGCGAAGTGATCGACCTCGATGCCACCTATGGCGCGGGCACCGAAGACAAGCTGGCCGAAGCCCAGCGCAATCAGGGCGACGCGCCGGAAGAAGACGAGGAAGAAGAGGCCGACGAGTACGACGCGCTTGAAGGCGGCCGCAAAGAGCAGGTCGAGGAAGACGATTACGACGACGAGGCCGTGCTGTCGCTGGTCGCCATGGAGCAGGAACTCCTGCCCGCCGTGCTCGAGAAATTCGACGAGTTCGCCAAAGTGACCAAATCGCTGCGCAAGCTGCAGGAGAAGCGCCATAACGAAGCGCTGGGCGAGGGCGAAGTTTCCAACGCCGATAACAAAAAATACCCGCAATTGCTGGCGCAGGTGGTCGAGATCATGCTCTCCATCCGCTTCAACAACATGCGCGTGGAAGAGCTGATGCACACGCTCTACGGCATCAACAAACGCCTGATCTCGACCGAGATGCAATTGCTGCGCATCGCCGAGAAACATGGTGTGAAGCGCATCAGCTTCCTCGACCACTATAATGGCCGCGAGCTGGACCCGGATTGGGTGAAGTCGGTTGCCAAGCTGAAGGAAAAAGGCTGGAAAGACTTTACCGACAAAGAAGCCAAGCCGATCGACGAGCTGCGCCACGAGATCGCGCGGATTGCGGTGGAGACGGGGCTTGATATTTCCGAGTTCAAGCGCATCGCCGCCAGCGTGAGCAAGGGCGAACGCGACGCCAACCGCGCCAAGAAAGAGATGATCGAGGCCAACCTGCGCCTCGTGATCTCGATCGCTAAGAAATACACCAACCGTGGCTTGCAATTCCTCGACCTCATTCAGGAAGGCAATATCGGCCTGATGAAGGCGGTCGATAAGTTCGAATACCGCCGTGGTTACAAGTTCAGCACCTACGCGACATGGTGGATTCGTCAGGCGATCACCCGCTCGATCGCCGACCAGGCGCGCACCATCCGCATTCCCGTGCATATGATCGAGACGATCAACAAAATCGTGCGCACCAGCCGTCAGATGTTGCATGAAATCGGCCGCGAACCGACGCCGGAAGAATTGGCCGAGCGTTTGGTCATGCCGCTGGATAAAGTGCGCAAGGTGATGAAAATCGCCAAGGAACCGGTATCGCTTGAAACCCCCGTGGGTGACGAGGAAGATTCGCATCTCGGCGATTTCATCGAAGACAAAAACGCGGTGCTGCCGGTGGATTCGGCCATTCAAAGCAACCTGCGCGAAGTGACCACCCGCATTCTGGCGAGCCTCACCCCGCGTGAGGAGCGCGTGCTGCGCATGCGTTTCGGCATCGGCATGAACACCGACCACACGCTCGAAGAAGTGGGCCAGCAATTCTCGGTTACGCGCGAGCGCATCCGCCAGATCGAAGCCAAGGCGCTGCGCAAGCTGAAGCACCCTTCGCGTTCGCGGAAGATGCGCAGCTTCCTAGATAACTAGCCGTTGATCATGAAGCTGGCGGCGTTTAGCATCAGCTTCCTGCTTGCGTTCCTGCTCTTTGCCGTGCAGCCCATGGCTAGCAAACTGGTGCTGCCCATGTTCGGTGGCAGCCCGGCGGTGTGGAACACGGCGATGCTCACCTTCCAACTGCTGCTGCTGGCGGGCTATGGCTATGCCCACGGCCTGAGCACGCTCTCACTGCCGCGCCAATGGGCGATCCATGGGGTGGTGGTACTGGTGTCATACCTGATGCTGCCGCTTGCGATCACCATCACCGATATTGAGGCGGCGGCCCGCGCGCCGATAGGGGTGCTAATGGACGCCTTCGTGCGGCAGATCGGCCTGCCGTTTTTTGTGCTGAGCGCCACCGCGCCGCTATTACAGCTATGGGTCGTGCGCTCTGGCCACCCGATGGCGCAGCAACCCTATGTGCTCTACAGCGCCAGCAATCTCGGCAGCATGGCGGGGTTGCTGGGCTATGTGTTTGTGGTCGAGCCCGGCAGCAGCCTTGGGGTGCAGCGCATGGTCTGGAGTGGGCTGTATGTATTGGGCACGGTCATGTTGCTGAGCCTTGGGCGGCGGTTGGCCAAGCGGGCGCTGGCCGCCCCGGCAGCCCCTGCTGAACCCGACGAAGCCATGCCCGCTGCGCCCATTCGCTGGCGGCAGCGTTTGCAATGGATGTGGCTTGCGTTCCTGCCTTCGGCGCTCAGCCTTGGGGTGACCAGCTATATTGCCACCGATATTGCTTCGGTGCCGTTACTATGGGTGGTGCCGCTCGCGCTCTACCTATTGAGCTTCGTCGATGCATTCCGTACTCGCCCATGGCTGGTGCCGCTATGCATTCCTGCCGCGCCGGTGCTGGGCCTGCTAGCACTGCTGGTCTATGGCATGCAGGGTCATCAATATAGCCTCACCTTCCTGCTGCAACTGGTGGTGTTCGCCAGCCTTGCATTTGCGCTGCATGGATGGCTGGCGCGGCGCAAACCTCCCGCCAGCCAGTTGACGCAGTTTTATCTGGTGATGTCGGTGGGTGGTGCGCTGGGCGGCGTGCTGAATGCGCTGGTCGCGCCGCTGGTGTTCAACGAGGCGTATGAATATCCCATCAGCCTGCTGCTGGCGAGCCTGAGCGCATTTTGCTTATGGCGCGGCAAGGCGGCGCTGGCCGATGCCGCGCGCGTGGTGCCGCGCATGGTGCTGATCGGCGTCGCGCTCTATGCGGTGATGTATGCCGTGCAGGGCGGCGCATGGCTGGAAAGCGGACGGGTGGTGCTGGCATGTGCCTTCGCCGGGGCGGTGGTGACGGCGCTGCACCGTCGCTACGCGGCGCTCTACGCCGCAGTGGCGGTCATGGCGCTCGCGCTTACGCTGGTGATGGCCTTGGGCGTAGATGATAAACAATTGCTCTTTCGCGCGCGCAGCTTCTTTGGGGTGTGGCGCGTGTTCGAGCGCCCGCACGACCATGTGCGCTACATGATGCACAACACCACCGTGCACAGTGTGCAGCGCGCCGAGGGCGAGGGGGCGCTTGAGGTTACGTCGTATTACCGCGCGCTGGCCAGCAGTTTCGAGCTGTTGCCGGTGCTGCGCGAGCATCCGCTGGCGCTGGTCGGGCTGGGGGCGGGCACGGTGAAATGTTTCCTGCAACCGGCGCAGCAGCTCGATATGTTTGAGATCGATCCGCTGGTGGTGCGCATCGCAAACGATGCCGCGCTGTTTCGTTACCTGCGTGATTGCCCGGGCACCGGTACGGTGTTCGTGGGCGATGGGCGGTTGCGCCTGAACGAACAGTCCGATGGCCGCTACGGTGCGATTGTACTGGATGCGTTTTCGTCGGATTCGATTCCTACCCATCTGATGACGGTGGAAGCGTTGCGCATGTACCTGCAAAAGCTGGCGCCGCACGGCGTGCTGCTCATGCACACCACCAACCGCCATCTCGATTTGTGGCCGCTTATCGCTGCGCAGGCGCAGGCGCTCGGCACGGTGGCGTATGGCAAATTCTTTGAGGCACCGCATGACCGCCCGCTGCAATATGACAGTTTCTGGGTGGTGATGGCGCGCGACGTGGCCGATATTCGCCCGCTGCTGGCGGTGGATGGCGGCTGGCAGGCGCTGCAGCCCGATGCGCGCGCGCGGCCATGGCGCGACGATTACAGCAATTTATTGCCCTACCTGAAGCTGCTGCGTGGCGAATAGCTTGCACGCGGGCATCGGGTTTGCTAAGGCAGCGTCATGAGCGCAACGATTGGCACCAAACTTTTCACCCTCGTGCGCGGCCGGTATATTGGCCGCGACGAATTCGGCAACCGCTATTACGAAAGCCGCAGCAAGGAGCGCACTGGCCGCACTCGCCGCTGGGTGATCTATCATGGGCAGGTGGAGCCGAGCAAAGTGCCCGCGCACTGGCATGGCTGGCTGCACCACACACTGGACCAACCCGTCACCGAAACAAAACGCTTCGGCTGGCAGAAGCCGCATCTGCCGAACCTTACCGGTACGGCCGGGCGGTATCTTCCGGCAGGCCATATCGAAAAAGCCGGCCAGCGCGCCAAAGCCACCGCCGATTACCAGGCATGGAAACCCGAGTAGCGCGTAGCCTGCTGGCGCTTGCGGCGCTGGCCATGCTTGCGGGCTGCCCCGGCTATGGCAAAGGGCAGGGTATCGGCTCCATGAACAGCGATGGCGACAAACCGCCGCCCGGCATCAGCCACCTCAACACCTATGGCGAAGACGATGTGAAGGAAGAGAAGTGGTGGAGCGGCTTTTACGGCGACGACCACAGCGTGAAAGGCGATTGCAGCTTTTATGGCAATTGCCAGAGCAAAGAGAGCGCGCTGGGCTGGTAGGCCCCACCCACCGGTTGTGGATATGTTGCGCCGCACTACTACTACTTGAAGGTTGCAAAAAATTCATGTATGGCTTGCGTCATGATCTTGTGTCGTTTGAAGCATGCATCACTAGCGTTAGTTGTCCTCTGCGGGTCCTGTGGCCTTATGGACGACAACGCAACCCATTCCGCCTTCAATGGCAAACATGACTGGTTCGAGTACGCGTACTACTCCAGCTCGGCCACCCTCGAAGATTCGACCGACGGCGCCGCCAAGGCCAAACCGCTGAAGCTGCAGTAAGCCATTTCCTTTTTCTCGTTGAATATCCGCGTCGCGTTATTGCACGGCGCGTTGCTGCGTGCTAACACACCGCATCACGCATGAGGAATTCCAATGGCAAATAACGCAATTGAAACGGTCATGGGCGCAGTGGTGCTCGCAGTCGCGGGTGGCTTCCTGTATTTCGCCTACGCCAACAGCAACGTGAAACAAATCGACGGGTATGAAATCACCGCCGATTTCAGCAATATTACCGGCATTGCCGTCGGCTCCGATGTGCGCATTGGCGGCATCAAGGTCGGGGTGGTCGAGGGCATGAAGCTCGACCCGCAAAGCTATCAGGCGATTGCGACCCTGCGCGTGCGCGACGATGTGAAGCTGCCCACCGATTCGTCAGCTGCGATCCAGAGCGCCGGGCTGCTGGGCGATAAATTCATTGCCCTCGAGCCGGGTGGCGATGACGCGAACATGAAGCAGGGCGACCGCATCCAGATGACGCAATCCTCGGTCAGCATCGAGGAGATGATCGGCAAGTTCGCCTTCTCGGGCGGCGGGGTCGATAAAGGCGGCGACGATGCCAAACCGGCCGACGCCAAAGACAACCCGCTTTCGACGGGGCTTGAATAACCGGCATGCGGTGGCGCTTTGCATGGGCCGTGTTGCTCGCTGCGCCAGCATTCGCGCAGCAATCCGGCATCTATACCACCAAAGACGAATCGCTTCCCTGGCTGCAAAAGCAGCAGGAGCAGATGCCGCCGGGCTATCAGCCTTCGGTGCCCGGCAAGGGCGACATTCCCTTCCAGCGCGCCACGCCCTATGGCGCGCAGGCCGTGCCCGCGCCGCTGCCCATGGACCGTTCCGTGCCGGTCGAGAATATCGACGGGATCGAAGTGAGCGAACCGGCTGCCCCGGCGGAAGTGCCGGTGGGGGCCGACCCCGCCTCGGAAGACCCGGCGCAGCCGACCGAGCATAACAGCCCGCTCTTTTCGACCGAGCCCGACACCAGTGCACCGCGCACCATTGTGCTGCGCGTGCTGAACAAAGTGACCGCCCGCGCCGAAACGCTGGAAGCCAAGCCCGGCGAAACGCTGCAATTCGGCAAATTGAGCATCGATGCGCGGCAATGCTACCAGTCCATGCCGAATAGCCAGCCTGACGCGGTAGCCCTGCTTGCGATTTACGAGCAATTGCCCGACCGCAAAGCGCCGAAACTGCTGTTCCAGGGGTGGATGTATGGCAGCAGCCCGAGCATTACGGCGCTGGAGCACCCGATCTACGACGTGACCATGGTGGAATGCCGCATGAACGCACCCGAAGCCAAAGAACTGGTTGACGACGCAAAGGCTGAAAAGCCGAAGAAAAAAGCCAACTAGGCGCGGCGCGACCGGCGAATCTTCACGCAACTGTCACATACCCCATGGGGCTTTTGCGGTAGTATCGGGGTATGAGTTATCCACGCCAACAATCCGCGCAAGTATGGGCCGAGCAACTGAATTTTTCGGGGCTTGAGCAAAAACACGGCTTGCCTGCCGGCGTATTGACGCGACTGGTTCATCAGGAATCCAAAGGCAATTGTGACGCCGTAAACAAATATTCCGGCGCGACGGGGCTATGCCAATTTATGCCTGCTACTGCGCGCGGCATGGGAGTTGATTCCCGCGATCCGGTCAGCTCAATCAACGGTGCCGCCAAATACCTTGAGCAAATGATGGATATGTTCGATGGCGACATCGAAAAAGCGCTCGCGGCCTATAATTATGGGCCGGGCAACATGCGTAAATTGCTGCGCAACCACCCCAGTGACTGGAAGGCGCACCTACCCAAAGAAACGCGCGATTATATCGTGCAAGTGGGGAGTGGGATCGGCCAGACCTATCGCCAGCGCGAACAGGCAGGGACGCTGAATGATGATGATCGCGCACGTGAAGAACAGCGCCGTAAAAATGTGTTGCAGGAATTTGGGTTTGATCCAAGCAACATGGGTATCTCCGATATTCTTGGGATGATGTTTTTTGCGATGATCAAATCGGTATTGGAAAAGAAATTTCCCGAAAGCCCGAATCCTTCGGTGCAGCAGGACGCGCCCGTGCACGTGGCCGACGGCACGGCAGTTACGCCGAGCCTGGCACCCAAAATGGCGCACAAGCCCGCCAAAACCCCCGAACTCGCCTAGGATTTTTTCTTCGCCAGCGGGTGGTGTTTCGCCACCGTTTTCTCGAGCCGCGAGCTGGCCACATGCGTGTAGATCTGCGTGGTGGCGATATCGGCATGGCCGAGCAATTCCTGAATCACGCGCAAATCGGCCCCACCTTCCAGCAGGTGGGTGGCAAAGCTGTGGCGCAGCGTGTGCGGGCTGCAGCGCGCAGGGTCGATGCCCGCATCGGCACACAGCGCCTTCAGCATTTGCCCGAACCGCTGGCGGGTGAGGTGGCCGAGCTTGCCGCTGGAGGGGAACAGGTAGGGCGAGTCGCGATGCGTGGGCGCGAATTGCTCGCGCATGGCGAGGTACGCTTCGAGCGCCGCGAGCGCCGCCGGGTGCAGCGGCACGATGCGGTCTTTGCCGCCTTTGCCGCGCACCATGAAATAGGGCAGGATCTCACGGGTTTTCGGCTGGCGCTGGATATGGGCGAGGGTGAGGGTGACCAGCTCGCTTACCCGCATGCCCGAGGCGTAGATCAGCTCCATGAGGGCGCACAGGCGCAGGCCCTCGCTGGTGCCATCGGCATGGGCAAGCTTCACCAGCCGGGTGACTTCTTCTTTCGACAGCACATGCGGCAGCTCGCGCGTTTTGCGGGGGCTTTCGGTGAGCAGCACGGGGTTATCGGCGCGCACGCGCTCGGTGATGAGGAACTTAAACCAGTGGGTGAGGGCGCTGCGGCGGCGGCGCAGGGTGCTGGCGGCCATGCCGCGCCGGGTGAGGTCGGCGAGGTAGGCGGTGATGTCATGGTGCGAGAGCGTTTCCATCGCCCAGCCTTTGGCGGCGGCGAAGGGGAAAAAATCGTCGAGGTCGGCGCGGTAGGAAGAAAGGGTGGCGAGCGAGGCGCCACGCGCGGAGATGAGCATCTCCAGAAACGCTTCGCGCCACCCCACCCAGGCGGGCGAGATGGCGCGAATGTTCGTCATGCCGATGGCCTTACTGGGCAGCGGCGGGGGCTTCGGTGGTTGCCGGCGCCTCTGCGGCCGGGGTTTCGGCGGCCGGTGCGGTCGCATCGACCGGGGCTTCGCTCACCGGCGCTTCAGCCGCCGGAGCGGTCGCATCGGCAGCGGGGGCTTCGGCCGCGGGCACGGTACCATCGACGGG
>JBIISI010000110.1:0-4018 GCA_044341105.1 Rickettsiales bacterium
GAATCTCGGCGGTCGGTGCGGTGGTTTCCGGGGTGGTCGCGTCAACGGCTACCGGCTCGGAGATGGGCTCAACGGGCGCGGGTTTGTTGGCGCCGATCGCGATCGCAACGGCCGCGGCAACAGCAACAACGGCGGCGATGATAACAGCTTTTTTGTTGTTCTTCTGGGTGGTCATATTCCCTCACATGCGTGGGTTAAGGTTGAATTCTACGGCAAAGCCGGTATTCCTTGTGAACCTCAAAAACTTAAACGTCAATAGTTTGCAATGCCCACGCTGAAAATCCAATCGCCCCTTAACATAAACGCACCATGGCGGCAGCGCCCGGTGGTGCTGGTGGGGCTGATGGGGGTGGGCAAATCGACGATTGGCCGCCGCCTGGCGAAGGAGATCGATTGGCCGTTCGTCGATGCCGATGAAGAAATCGAAGACGCGGCGGGCTGCAGTATTTCGGATATTTTCAGCGTGCATGGCGAATCTATTTTTCGCGATCTGGAAAAGCGCGTCATCGCCCGCCTGCTGTCGGATGGGCCGCTGATTCTGGCGACCGGCGGCGGCGCGTGGATTCAGGAGCCGATTCGCGAGATGATTCAGGAAAAAGCCACCTCGGTGTGGCTGCGCGCCGATCTCGATGTGCTGATGGACCGCGTGACCAAGCGCAACCACCGGCCCTTGCTGGAAAAAGGTGATAAGCGCGCCATCATGCAGGGGCTGATGGACCAGCGCTACCCGGTCTATGCCAGCGCCGACCTCACGGTTGATTCCAACAAAGGCCCGCACGAGCATGTGGTGCAGCTGGTGCTCGATGCGCTGGAAGGACATGGACGATGAACGAACACCGCCTGAAAGTTGCGCTCGATGCGCGCAGTTACGAGATTGTGATCGGCAGCGGGCTGCTGGCACGCGCGGGCGAATTATGCGCGGCGGTGATGACCGCTAAACGCGCGGTGGTGATTGCCGATGCGAACGTGGAAGCGCTCTATGGCGAGGCGCTGCGTGCATCGCTCGCGGCGGCGGGCATCGCGGTGCAGAACGTGGTGGTGCCGGCGGGTGAAGCGAGCAAATCCTTCGCCAGCTACGAGCGGGTGATGGAGCAGGTGCTGGCCTTCCAGCCCGACCGCAAAACCACGCTGATCGCGTTGGGCGGCGGGGTGGTGGGCGACCTCACCGGGTTCGTTGCCAGCACGTTGCTGCGCGGCGTGCCATTCATCCAGGTTCCTACCAGCCTGCTGGCGCAGGTCGATAGTTCCGTGGGCGGCAAAACGGCGATCAACACCGCGGCGGGCAAAAACCTGGTGGGCAGCTTTTACCAGCCGCGGCTGGTGCTGGCCGACCTTGATACACTGAAAACCCTGCCGCCGCGGCAAATGCGCGCGGGCTACGCCGAGATTATCAAATACGGGCTGATCGCCGATGGCGAGTTTTATCGCTGGTGCCTTGGCCACGCCGAAGCCCTGCTGGCGGGCGATATGGCCGCGCTGCAGCAGGCGATCATGAAAAGCTGCGCCATGAAAGCCGCCATCGTGGAAGAAGACGAGCAGGAAGCCGACCGCCGTGCATTGCTGAACCTTGGCCACACCTTTGCGCATGCGCTGGAAGCGGAAACAGGCTTTTCCGACCGGCTGCTGCATGGCGAGGCGGTCGCGATCGGCATGGTGATGGCGGCGAAGCTTTCATCGCGGATGGGCCTGCTGCCCGACATGGCGGAGCTGGAACTGGCGGCGCATTTTACGGCGCTGGGCATGGCCGCGCGCCCGCGCGATGTGGCGGGGGCCGCATGGTCGGCGCCGGGCATCGTGCGCCATTTCGCCAGCGATAAGAAAGCCGAAGGCGGCACGCTGACCTTCGTGGTGATGGAGGCGGTGGGCCGCGCGCAGGTGGCGCGCAAGGTGGATGCGGCGCTGGCCCGTGACGTAGTGGAATCATACCTGAATTAGCGGGCGGTGCCCGGCATGCATACGGAGTGAATCATGGATATTAATATTGTGTGGAATCTGGTGGCGATTGCCATTTGCGTCATGGCGTCGGGGTTTTTTGCCGGGGCGGAAACGGCGGTCACGGGTTTCAACCCCGCGCGGCTTTACAGCCTCATGCAGGAGGGCGACAAGCGCGCCAAGCTGATTAACACGCTCTACAAAGACAAAGAGGCGCTGATCGGGTCGCTGCTGCTGGGCAACAGCGCGGTGCATATCCTTGGTTCGGGGCTGGCGGCGGGGCTGGCCATTAAACTGTGGGGCGAGGGCGGGGTGTTCTATGCCTCGGCCATCATGACGGTGATCGTGGTGACCTTCGGCGAAGTGCTGCCCAAAACCTACGCGATTTTGAACAGCGAATCGGTGTCGCTGCGGGTGAGCTATGTACTGTATGGCATTTGCTGGGTGCTGCGGCCCTTCACCAAAGTGGTGCAATGGATCGACTACCCGTTCCTGCGCATGCTGGGCGTGCGCGACGGTAAGGGCCACACGGCCTCGCTTGTTTCCGCCACCGAGGCGATTCGCGGCACCATCGAAATGCACCACCATGAAGGCGACATGGACCGCGAAGACCGCGACATGCTGGGCAGCATCCTCGACCTCGATGACCGGACGGTGAGCGAAGTGATGATCCACCGCAGCAAGGTCGAGTCGATGGATATTTCCGCCGATCCGGAAGCGATCATCAGTGCGGTGATCGCAAGCTCCCACAGCCGCCTGCCGTTGTGGAAGGACAATGCCGAGAATATCGTCGGCGTGCTGCACCAGAAGGATCTGTTCCGCCTGCTGCGCCAGCAGAAAATCGGCATCACGCGCGAGATGATCCGCCGCTGCGCGCAAAAACCGTGGTTCGTGCCGGAAAGCACCACGCTGAACGACCAGCTCACCGCCTTCCGCAGCAAGCGCAAGCATTTCGCCTGCGTGGTCGATGAGTATGGCGCGTTCCTCGGCATCCTCACGCTCGAAGACATTATCGAGGAAATCGTCGGCGAGATCGACGACGAGCATGATCCGCTCGACATCGCCGAGATCATTCCGTTTGGCGACAAGGCCTATAAAGTGGCGGGCACGGTGACGATCCGCGATTTGAACCGCCATCTCGACTGGGACCTGCCCGATGAGAACGCCAACACGCTGGCCGGGCTGGTGCTGCACGAAGCGCGCGTGATTCCCGATGCCGGGGCGGTGTTCGAGTTTTACGGCTACCGCTTCACCATCGAAGACAAGCGCGCCAACCAGATCACGCAATTGCTGATCGAGAAACTGCCCGACGCGTTCGATGACGCGCAGGAGTAGTGTTTAGGGCGAGCGCGCGATGGGAGAAGGGAGCTACATCATCGAGATTATTCGCCGCGGCAACGCGGTGCGGGTGAGCGCGGTGGACCCCCAAACCGGGCTGGAAGCCGTGCTGGTGGGCGACCCCCGCGCCAGCGAGGCCGAGCTTCGTCGCCTAGCGGTTCAGAAAATAGAATACATAAAAAACAAAAACTTAAAGTGATTTTCTTGCGTGAAAGATGTTCGGTGGGGGGATCTTCATCAAACCTTCACATTTAAACACGTAAAATTACGCTAATCTGAACATTGACCCGAGTGCACATTAGTGAGGAATCCATGGGACCCGATGCAAAAATCCTCGCCGCCCGCAAAGCGGCAAAAGAAGCCGCCGAACGCGCAAGCCGCACCCCGTCCATGACGCAGGCGCAGCTTGATGCCGCATGGACTCAGGCACTTGGTGGCACGGTACCGCCCGCTGCACCGGCAACGGCGGCGAAAGCGACGTTGGGTATTGCCGGAAAAGATCCGATGGCGCTGGCATTGCAGGAGTTGCAGGGCATTGCGAAATATAAAGACGTCACGCTCGATGCGGCGGCGCTGCAGGAATTATCGGCGGCGGTGCGCGCCGATGCCTCGACCAAAACCTTCGCCGCTACGTTCACGGCGTTGAATGATGGGGCCAACAATGCGGAACTTAGCGCGGATGATCGTGCCAACTATGCACTGACCCGCAACTTGCTGGTGCGTGCCCGCGACATCGCCAAGAAGCAAG
>JBIISI010000041.1:0-18371 GCA_044341105.1 Rickettsiales bacterium
CAAGGTTGCCCACATCGCAGTAAAGTTCGGCGCGGGTGGGCTGGTCCTGGTCGATCCAGCGCGAGAGCTCTTCCAGTTCTTGCGGGGTGGATACACCCAGCGTCACCACTTCCGACGATACATCGAGCAGCGATTCCGGGCCGCCGCGGTTATAGAACGCCGCATCGTTGGGTTTGTGGCAGGCGCTGAGGGCCAGAAGGGCGAGGGCGCTGAGAAGAAGGGAAGTGCGTGTCATACCGGCTCCTAATCGACCATGAAGCCCGAGGGGCCTTCGGCGCTTGGCGTGTCACCCTTGGTGCCACTGAGCGCGCCGAAGAAAATGGAATCCATGAAGCTGGCCGGGCGCAGATCGTCGGTCGGCAGTTTCACGTCGGAACTTTTGAGCGGGTCCACCAGATAGGGGGTCACCGCAATGACCAGCTCGGTTTCGTTGCGCTGGAACGAGGTGGAGCGGAACAGCGCCGACAGCACCGGGATTTCGCCCACGCCCGGCAGCTCGTCGATCTGCGAGGACATGTTGTCGCGGATCAGGCCCGCGATCATGAAGCTTTCGCCGGGGGCGAGCTCGACCGTGGTGCTGGCGCGGCGGGTGATGATCGAGGGGGCAATGAAGCCATCGGTCGTGGTGATGGTGCGCTCGTTGCTGATTTCCGACACTTCCGGCTGCACCTGAATGCGCAGGCGGTTTTCGCTGAGCACGAACGGGGTGAATTTCAGCGCCACACCGAACGGTTTGTATTCGATGGTGGTGGTGCCAAGCTGCTGCGGCACGGGAATCGGGAATTCGCCACCGGCGAGGAACTGGGCTTCCTCACCCGACAGGGCGACGAGGTTCGGTTCGGCGAGGACTTTCAGCAAGCCGTCGCGCTCCAGGGCGTTGATGGTGCCGGCGAGGCCCACTTCGCCAATCTGGGTGCTGCCGCCAATGGTGCCGAACGAATCGCTGGCATTGGCGAACTGGCCGAAACCAAAGGCCGGGTTGGTGCCGGAGATGTTACCGTACTGGCCGGTGCCGGTGCCGATCTGGAAGCCGAAATTGCCGGAGTTCACGGCGGTGAGGTTCACGCCGAGGTTTTTCAGGGCCGAACGCTGGATTTCACCGATGCGGATGCGCAGCATGACCTGCTGGCCAGCGCTGATTTTCATCATGTTCAGGATGGGCGAGCGCGGGCCGTTGGCATTGATCGGCTGGGCGGGGCGGGTTTTGGCTTCCTGCGCGCTCAGCTTGCCGGCGATGAATTCTTCGGCGATTTCAATGGCGGTATGGGCGGCTTCGGCACCGGAAACGTTACCGGTCAGCGCCATGCGGGTATTAACCATGCTGACCCCGATGCGCTCGCCGGGCAGGAATTCGCGCAGGGCGCGGCGTACGGCGGGCAGGTCGTAGGTGACTGAAACATCGACGCTGCGCAGCATTTTGTGCGCGGGGTCGAAAATGCGCAGGGTAGTCTGGCCCACCTGCTTGCCCAGCACCGACACTTTGCGTTTGCCATGCACGAACACGTCGGCCACGTCGGGATCGGTGATGATGACTTCACCCATGTCGGCGTTGGTGGTGATAAGCTCCGAACGGTTCAGCGGCACATAGAAGGTGCTGCCGCCAACGGCATGCGCCTGCGAGGCTACGCTCAGCACCAGCATCACGCTCAGGAGGGGGCGAAGGAACTGCTTCATTGGGTGGGCCCTGCGTTCGGGGTGGAGATGGGCGCGGGCATGTAGGCCGGCGGCATGGTTTTTTCGTCGCCCACGGTTACGCCGCGCACCACGATGACGCCGCTGCGGCCTGCAACGCCGTTGCTGCTTATTTCGCTATGCTGCGAGATATCGGCTTCGCTGGTGACGGTGAGCGGATCGGCGGATTCACGGTCGGCAATGCCGCGCAGGGCAAGGGTAAGCGTGCCCTTCTGCTGGGCAAGGCGCAGGCGCTGCCCATCGGTCGGCGACACCATGAGCGACACCGAGCGCGGCACGATCAGGTTGCCGTTTTTGTCGACAGCCGAGGTGCCGGAAGCACGCTGGTCGACGGCCAGCACTTTCACGTTGGTCAGCACCGTTTCGGTGATTTCGTCGGTTTCTTCGCGCGGCTCGCCGCTGGTGGGCGAAATGCCCATATTCTTCACCTGATGGGTCATCATCACGTCGATAAAGTCGCCGGGGAACACAAAGCCACCGACGCCTTCGATTTCATTGGTCTGCAGCGTGATGACGCGCATGCCCTTGGGCAGCGAACCGGCGAGGAAGTTCGGGTCTTCCGGGTTGCTGAGTTTGCTGATGAGGAAGGGTTCATCTTGCTGGAAGGCGGCGCGGGTGACCATGCCGACGATTTTGGTGCCGCTTTCGGTGGTGACAAAGCCCTGAATCACCAGATGCTTGGGCCAGGGCTGCTCGGTGATCATGTCCTGGGTGATGACGGTGCCGATGGCGATCGGCTGGCGGGCCACGTAGACGTTGGTGGTTTCAATGTTCTGTTGCGCGGGGGCGTTGTTGCCAACCGGGGCGGGCGGGGCTTCCTGCGAGGAAAAACGAAGAACTACGACGGCGGCGATAGCAGCAAGCACAATCGCAGCAATCAGACCACCGAAACGCATAGCCGTGAAACCCCACACCGTTTAAGAATACAAATAACCCGCATGGCACGGGCCATGTCTTTGAATGGCCGTTAGTTACCCATAGCGGCAACCCCCCGTCAAGTGAATATGACGAAAGCAGGCATACTTCGCCGCAAATAGCAGTTGCGAGCTGTGGCATGGCCGCTATGGTGCGCGCCAGCCGGTTCGGCGATGATCCCCCAAGGCAGGTTTTTCATGCAGGTGCACGAGCGTATTCTCATTCTCGATTTTGGCAGCCAGGTGACGCAGCTGATTGCGCGCCGCGTGCGCGAGGCCGGGGTATATAGCGAGGTTCGCCCGTTCACCACGGCGCTGGAAGCCATTCGTGCCTTTGCGCCCAGCGGTATTATTCTCTCGGGCGGCCCGGCCTCGGTGCATGAAGGCGCCAGCCCGCGCGTGAGCCAGGAGGTGTTCGAGCTGGGCGTGCCGGTCTTCGGCATTTGCTATGGCGAACAGTTGACCTGCGACCTGCTGGGCGGCGAAGTGACCCCCGGCGATACCCGCGAATTCGGCCGCGCCGAGGTGGAAGTGGTCGAGCAAAGCGCCCTGTTTACCGGGGTGTGGCAAACCGGCAACCGCTACACGGTGTGGATGAGCCATGGCGACAAGGTGAACCGCCTGCCGGAAGGATTCCATGCCATCGCCCGTTCGGAAGGCGCGCCGTTTGCCGCCATTGCCAACGAGGAGCGCCGCATTTACGGCGTGCAGTTCCACCCCGAAGTGGCCCACACGCCCGACGGCGCGGCGCTGATTACCAATTTCGTGCGCCATATCTGCGGGTGCCGCGGCGACTGGAGCATGCAGGCCTTCCGCACCGAGGAAATCGCCCGCATTCGCGCGCAGGTGGGCACGGCGAACGTGATCTGCGGCCTCTCGGGCGGGGTGGATTCCTCGGTGGTGGCGAAGCTGCTGCACGAAGCGATCGGCAGCCAGCTCACCTGCATTTTCGTCGATACCGGCCTGCTGCGCCTGAACGAGGGCGCGCAGGTGAAAGAGCATTTCGAAGAGCATTACGGCATTCCGCTGACCTATGTCGATGCCAGCGCCCTGTTCCTTGGCCGGCTGGACGGGGTGAGCGACCCCGAGCGCAAGCGCAAGATCATCGGCGAAACCTTTATCGAGGTGTTCGAGCAGGAAGCCTCGCGCATCGGCAACGCCGAATTCCTCGCGCAGGGCACGCTCTATCCCGACGTGATCGAATCCGTCAGCTTCCATGGGGGGCCGAGCGTCACCATCAAGTCGCACCACAATGTGGGCGGCCTGCCCGAGCGCATGAACCTGAAGCTGGTGGAGCCGCTGCGCGAGCTGTTCAAAGACGAAGTGCGCAAGCTGGGCCGGGAGCTTGGCATGCCCGAGCATCTGGTCGACCGCCACCCGTTCCCGGGGCCGGGCCTCGCCATTCGCATTCCCGGCGAAGTGACGCAGGAGAAAGCCGACATCCTGCGCAAGGCCGATGCGATCTACATTGAGGAACTGCGCAAGAACGGGCTGTACCACCAGATCTGGCAGGCCTTTGCCGTGCTGCTGCCGGTGCGCACCGTGGGCGTGATGGGCGATGCCCGCACCTATGAATATGTGTGCGCGTTGCGCGCCGTCACCAGCACCGACGGCATGACCGCCGACGTGTTCCATTTCCCGAGCGAAATCCTGCACCGGATTGCGGTGCGTATTGTAAATGAAGTGCGCGGCATCAACCGCGTATGCTACGACATTACCGGCAAACCGCCGGCAACCATTGAGTGGGAATAACCATGAACGACCAATTAATGCGTGAAGTGCAGGACGATATCCGCCGCGAGCGGATGCAACGTTTATGGGTGCAATACCGCGCGCCGCTGCTGGCCGCCGTGGCCGCGCTGGTGATTGCTGTCGCCGGCATGAGCTACTGGCAGGATTACCGCACCGGCAAAGCCGAACAGGCCATGCTGCGCATTAGCAGCGCGATCCGCGAACTGCAGACTGGCGATGCGGCCAAAGCCGCCACCGCCCTGCAGGCGCAGGCCGAAGCCAGCACTGGTGAGCCGCGCGACGTGGCGCTGCTATGGTTGGCGCGCGCGCAGGCGAAAGCGGGCGATGTCGCCGCTGCCAGCAAAAGCCTGGGCCGCCTTGCCACCGCCCCGCAGGGTGCCGACCTGATCTGGCGCGACCTTGGCTGCCTGCAATTGCTGCAAGGCGCCGATGCGCCGGCCGCCTGCACGGCCGATAGTGCTTCGCCGCTGCGCGAGAAACGCATGGAAGCCCACGCCGCGCAACTGGCCGCCAGCGACAAACACGACGAAGCCCGCGCCGTGCTTACCGCCCTGCGCGATGCGCAGGATGCGGCGCCCACCACGCGTGAGCGCGCGGGTCGCCTGCTGTCGGCCATTCCGGCAGGCACAGCCGCCCCGGCGGAGGCCAAATAACATGCGCGCCGCGCTTGCCTGTGTGCTGCTGCTGGCGCTTGCGGCCTGCGACCTGCCCAGTTGGATGGGCGGCGCACCGGAGCCCATCAAACGCACCCCCGGCGAGCGCCTGAGCGTGATTGTCACCCAGCCGAAATTGCAGGCCGATGCCGAGGTGGCGGAACAGGCCATCGATGTGCCCGACCAGGCGGGCAACGGCCAGTGGATGAACCGCAACGAAGCGATGCTGACGCAGCATATCGGCCTGACCGGCATTACGCAGGAACAATCCGCCACCATCGGCGACGGGGCGCCGTTCTCGCGCGATACCGCCCCCAGCCCGCTGGTGGCCGAAGGGCATGTATTCGCAATGGATGCGCGCGGCGTGATCTCGGCGCACAAGGTCGAAGAGATCGACGCGGTGGACTGGACGAACGAAGATGCCGTGGTCGAAGGCGTGGACGATGTGCTGGGCGGCGGGCTTGCCGCGCGCGAAGGGGTGATTTACGCCTCGACCGGTTATGGCATGCTGCTGGCGATGGATGCGCAAAGCGGCAAAACCCGCTGGAAAACCAAGGTTGGCGCGCCGGTGCGCGGGGCCCCCGCGGTGGGGGCGGGCGTGGTCGCCGTGCTTTCCGCCGACAACCAGACATTGGCGTTCGATATCAGCAGCGGTGCGCCGCGCTGGGAGCATCGCGGTATCCGCGAATCGGCGGGCTATTTCGCCGCCACCTCGCCGGTCATCAGCGACGATATCCTGATCGCGGCCTATAGTTCGGGCGAGCTGTTCGCGCTGCGCGCCGATACCGGCAGCGTGCTCTGGTCGGACGCGGTGACCAGCCAGCTCAAAACCCGCGCCAGCGCCGTGTTCAGCGGCATCGACGCCGATCCCATCGTGCAGGACGGGGTGGTGGTGGTGGTCAGCGCCGGTGGCACCATGCAGGCCAGCGCGCTGCTCAATGGCCGCCCCCTCTGGCAGCAGAAAATCGGCAGCCACCAGACGCCGTGGAGCGCCGGCAACGCGCTGTTCGTGCTGTCGGATACGCACGACGTGGCGGCGGTGGTGAAGCGCAACGGCAAGGTGCGCTGGGCCACGCCCCTCGGGCAGGAAGACGAGCGCGGCCGCGACATCACGCCGCAGCTTTACGGGCCCATCCTGGCCGGCAACGCGGTGATGGTGATCGACCATAGCGGCCTGCTGCACACCTTCCGCCCGCAAGACGGCAAGGCGCTGGGCCAATACGAACTGGCCGATGGCATCATCACCCCGCCGGTGATTGCTGGTGGCGCGCTGTTCTTCGTGAGCCAGGACGCGACGTTGTATAAGTATTATTAAGTGGCGCGCCTTTGGCGCGCTGGAAGGGATCTGCTATCCCTTCGTCGCCTACGGCTCCTTACCCTTTCCGCTACGCGGCTCGCGCAGCTTCGGCGCTACGCGGGGTATCCTCTCCCATCCCCATCTCCGTCATTGCCGCGTCGCTTCGCTCCTCGCAATGACGGAGATGGGGGAAAGGTGGGGCGTGTATCCCTATGCTTCTTGAGAGCCCTTTAGGGAGCAGTACGCGATGCGTAGCGCCTTGCTGCGCGAGCCGCGAGCGTAGCGAAGCGAGGGGGATAGGCCCAAAGGGCCGTAAGGGCGGCGGAACGCCCCCTTCGCGCGCCGCAAGACGCGCCACTCAATCACTAAAACAGCCAGCGGGCGGTGGCGCCGATTTGCAGGCGGGTGTTCTCGGGCTCGAGATAGGTGCCGCCGGAGACGCCGTCGAATTCGGTGTTCGAATCATCCACCCACCAGTAGCGGAAGAAGGGGCCGAATTCGTAGCCGTAGCCCTGCGCGTTCACTTTGCCGAGCATCAGCTCGCCGCGTGCGCCCCAGCCGCTAAACGGATCCTGGTCGTTCTCGACATTGCCGAAGCCCGGAATGGTGCCAAGCCGCGAGCTGACATTGCCGTACAGCAGGGCATCGGCCTCGAGGTTTTTGCGGATGGTCCAGCTGCCCTGCGTCGAGGTGTGGGTGATGCCCACCGGCAGGTAGGCCTGGAAGATGCGGCGATCGTAGCCCATGTAGGTGATGCCGCCCACGGTGGCGTTCTCGCCTTTGAAATCGTCGCGGAAATAGCGTGCGCCAAGGCCGCTATAGAGGTCGATGGTGGAAGCGCCGTCGTAGAAGCGGTAGCCCCCTTTGGCGCGGCCTTCGAATTCCCATTGCGGAATGCCGTCGATCTCGCCGGTGGGCGAGGAATAATCCTCCTGCCCATACGAGGCGCGGGCATCGATGCCGCCGAACCAGCGTGTATCGAAGAAATGCTGGTAATCGGCGGTGAGGGAGCCGAACACGGCATCGTTGTCGAGATCGACATCGGGCTCTTTGTAATTGTCGTAAAACAGCTCGACCCCGAGCGCGAGGCGGTCGGCGGGTTTATGCGGGGTATCCCAGCGCTGTTCGGTGCCCGGCACCGGGGCAATGGCGTAGCCGCTGGCGATGGGCGCTGCTTCGGCTTCGGTCGGGGCGGGGGCATAATAGGTATAGGTGGGCGTGGCCGCCACTTGCGGCGCGGGGGCGACATAGGCCGGGGCGGCCGGCGGCGGTGCGATCACGGCGGGCGGCGTATAGGCAGCCGGTGCCGGTGCGATGGCCGGGCTGGGCAGGTAGCTGGCGGTGGCCGGTGCAGGGCTATAGGTGATGGCGGTGGGCGCCGCCGGGGCCGGGCGGGTGCTCGCCACCCCGTGGTAATAGCCGTAGGTCGGCGCGCGGCCAGCGGGCGGCGTGTAGCTCGCGCCTTCGTTGGGATCCCAGGCAAAGCCGGGAACGGCAATGAGGCTGCTAAGCATAAACAGGGCAAGGCGCTGCATGGGAACTCCGCGAATGAAGAAGCATTTTAGAAAGCATAATGCCCGCCGCACTGCAATAAATACTCGCTTTGTGCCCCAAACCCTGTGTAAAAGGCCCGCCATGAGCGTTCTCAAACCCACCTTAGCGATCCTTGGCCGCCCGAATGTCGGCAAGTCCACGCTGTTCAACCGCCTTGCGGGCCGCAAGCTGGCGCTGGTCGATGACCAGCCCGGCGTGACGCGCGACCGCCGCTACGCGGATGCCGAGCTGGTCGATCTCGCGTTTCGCATCATCGACACGGCGGGCATGGAAGAGGCGGGCGAGCAGGCGCTGGAATCGCGCATGCTGGAACAAACCCGCGCCGCCATCGCCGAAGCCGATATGCTGGCCTTTGTGATTGATTCGCGCGTGGGCGTGACGCCGATTGACGAATTTTTCGCCCGCGAGATCCGCGCCACGAACAAACCGGTCGTGCTGATTGCCAACAAGGCCGAGGGCAATGTCGGCCAGCAATATCTGGGCGAGATCTATGCGCTGGGGTTCGAGCGCGTGGTGCTGCTTTCGGCGGAACATAACGAAGGCATGGCCGATTTTTACGACGCGCTGTGCGACGCGGGCATGGAGCCGCTGC
Source organism: Rickettsiales bacterium (assembly GCA_044341105.1). Lineage (GTDB taxonomy): Bacteria > Pseudomonadota > Alphaproteobacteria > Rickettsiales > UBA3002 > QFOX01. The sequence goes on from JBIISI010000041.1 coordinate 8,455, forward strand.
CCGACGAGGAAGATGACGGCGAGGACAAGCCGCTGAACCTGGTTATCATGGGCCGCCCGAACGCGGGTAAATCGACCCTCATCAACGCCCTGCTGGGCGAAGACCGGTTGCTGACCGGGCCGGAGGCGGGCATCACCCGTGACACGATTTCGATTCCGTTCGATTACAAGGGCCAGCGTTTCCAGCTGTTCGACACGGCGGGCATGCGCAAACGCAGCAACATGGACGGCAAGCTGGAAAAGCTGGCGGTGAGCGACACGATCCGCGCGCTGACCTTCGCCGAAGTGGTGGTGCTGCTGATGGATGCCACCATCGCGCTGGAAAAGCAGGACGCGGTGCTGGGCAGCCTGATCGAGCGCGAGGGGCGGGCAGTGATCATCGGCCTCAATAAATGGGATTTGATGACCGGCGATAAAAAAGCCTATCTCGACGATTTCCAGCATTACCTCAGCAAGCAGCTGCCGCAGCTGAACGGCGTGCATATCGTGACCCTTTCGGCCAAAAAGGGGCAGGGGCTGGAGAAGGTGCTGGACGCCGCGCTTTCGGCGCGCGCGGTGTGGAACCGCAAGATCGGCACCTCGGAACTGAACCGCTGGCTGGAGGGGGTGATCAGCCACCACACGCCGCCGCTGATTCGTGGCCGCAGGCTGAAAATCAAATACTTAACCCAGACCAAGGCGCGCCCGCCCACCTTCCAGCTCTTCACCAATATGGATAAAGAATTCCCCGATGCGTATCTGCGCTATCTGGTGAATGGCATCCGCCAGACCTTCAAACTGGAAGGCACGCCCATCCGCATGATTATTAAAGCGAGCGAGAACCCCTTCGCGAAAAAAGCGAAGAAGCGCTAAAACCCGTCGCCATTGGTTAAGAATAATCGCGATCATTTTAATTAATTATTAATCAAATGCGACTACGTTGGGCATAACAAGGTAGGTTCGCATGGGTATCGGCAACGAAACAAATGGCAAGCGTACACACGTAACCGTCGAGGCGGGCGGTTCGCTCGTCACCGACAAACTTCGCCCCGACAGCGAGGGCTTCCACCAGGGCGGCCAGCCGGTCAGCGCCGGTCTGCAGGTGGCGCGCACGGTGGGCGATACCCCGGTCATCTGGGGCCTGAATTACAGCATTGCCGCGCCGCACGTGAACCCAGAGGGCAATTACACCTATGAGCGCCCGCCGCTCAGCACCGTGACGGGCACGCTAGGGGCGGTGGTATTCAGCGTGCCGACCGACCCGAACCATGTCGGCATTGGCGCAAAAATGTATGTGGGCGGCGGCATCGGTCAGTCGCTGGCGATGGAAACCAAAGCCGTGGCCGATGCCAAAGCCGCCGCGTTGAACCTGTATGATAACGCCGTGGAGGGCTTGCAGCAGCAGGCGACCGCGGCTGCCACTGCGGCTCAGGCCGGGCAGGTCACAGAAATTCCCGCCAGCCTGCTGAGCGGATTGAGCGCCGATCAGCTGAAAGCCGCGCAGGCGTTGCTTGGCAGCGTGACGACGAGCGCATCCATCGAGGTGCCAAGCGCGGCGGTGCTGGCCGAGCAGGCCGGGCTGCCCGATCGGGGCACCCTGGAGAAAACGCTGAACAACGCGCTCAACGTGCCGAAAAAGCTACATCCCTGGGCGGAAGCCAAGGCGCAAGTGCATGCAAATATTCCCGTGGCCGGGCTGGAAATGCGCCCCTATGCCCAGGCTGCCGGCGAGCTTGGCACCGAAACCCGCGCCTACAGCACCGGCGTGGGGCTGAATATCGGTCAGGGCATCGACAACCTGCCCCTGCCATTGCCGCGCGCCAACATGGAGGGCGCAACCCTCTATGGTCCGCCGCCGGTGGGCGCGCAAAGCGGCGGCAGCTGGTCGGCCGGGGTTGAGGTGAACCAGTATCACGTCGATAAAAACCGCTTCGTGCCCGATAGCCTCAACCGGCCTTCCGTGCGGGAAATCGTGGCGCGCGCCACGGTCGGCATCAGCGATCAGGTCACGCTCACCGCCAGCTACAGCCAGGGCGACAACCCCTCGAGTGGGCTTGCCTTGCCGGTGGCCGAGAATTATCGCGGGCCCGACAATGTGAAAACCGGCAAACTGGGCCTGAGCATGCGTTTTTAAAAACGCATTATTGCGGGATCACGGCTGGTAATTCGTGGGGCGCAGCGCTATATGCCCTGCCATGACCGAGCCCGCCATCCGCATCCAGAACCTGAAAAAAACCTACCGCGACCGCAAGACCGGGCAGGAAAAAATCGCCCTGCACGGCATCGACCTCGAAATCCCGCGCGGCTCGTTTTTCGGCCTGCTGGGGCCGAACGGCGCCGGCAAATCGACCCTCATCAACATCCTTGCCGGCACGGTGATGAAAAGCGCCGGCACGGTCGCCATCATGGGCAACGACATCGACAGCGCCACGCGCGCGGCCAAACTCTCCATCGGCATCGTGCCGCAGGAGCTGGTGCTCGATACGTTTTTCACCGTGCGGCAGGCGCTCGAAATCACCGCTGGCTATTACGGGATTCCCAAAGAAAAACGCCGCACCGACGAGATCATCCGCGCCATGGGCCTGAGCGACAAGGCCAATGCCCCCTCGCGCCGCCTCTCGGGCGGCATGCGCCGCCGCCTGCTGATCGGCAAGGCGCTGGTGCACACCCCCCCGGTGCTGATCCTCGACGAACCGACCGCCGGGGTGGATGTCGAACTGCGCCGCCAACTCTGGGAATATGTGCGTGAACTCAATCGTTTAGGCACCACAGTGCTGCTCACCACCCATTACCTCGAAGAAGCCGAAGCGCTGTGCGACGAGATCGCCATCATCAATCATGGCCGCATCATCAAGCGCGACAGCAAAGCCAACCTGATGCGCGGGGTCGATAGCAAGGAAGTGGTGTTTACCTTTGCCGCGCCTGCCACTGCCATTCCCACCGCGCTGGCCGAGCAGGCGAGCCTGCGCGAGGGCAAGCTGGTGGTGAAATACCAGCCCAGCAAAGCCGCCATGGACCAGATTCTCGGCCATCTGCAGGAAGCGGGGCTGGTCATTCAGGATATTTCCACCCACGAGGTCGAACTCGAAGATTTGTTCGTCGCTCTCACCAGCGATAAAGCCGCCTAGGAAAATCGCCCATTCTGCAGGAATCGAAGGGTGGCGGCATGCACGGCTTTGCTCCAAAGCATGCCGCTATGCTCCACCGGTAAGACCAGATGGTCGCCCATGCCCTCCAGCCGGGTACTGGCAATCGAAACTTTGCCATCGCTTGGCTGGCCGATAATCCATCCGCTTACTTTGTCATAGGCCCGGCTCCCGGCAATTACCCCCAGCGTGGGTGGACAGGGTAATTCACGCCGGTCGAGCGTGGTAACAAGCTGGCCGCCACTCGGCCCGTACAGCCATTGATAGATCCATTTTTTATGCAGAAAATCAGCAACTTCGCTGCCGTTATTAGGGGTGCCGAGCATGACGACGCGCTGCAGGGGCAGGTCTGGAAATTGTGCCAGCATGCTGCGGGCGACAAGCCCGCCCATGGAATGCGCGACCAGATGGGTGGGGCCAATCGCCTGCAGTTTCCGGGCTAAATCGCGGGCATGGCTTTCAATGGTTCCGCGTCGCGAGGGATAACCCAGCGCATGCACGGTGTAGCCCGCCGCGCGTAGGGCGCGGCCAAGCGCGGCCATGCTTCGGGGGGTGCGCAGAATGCCGTGTAGTAAAACGACGGACGCGCGCACGATGCAAACGGCGCTATTGGCGCGGGGCGGCCACGACGCGCGGGCGGTCGTCGGAATAGATGACCAGCACGCGGGTGCCCGCGGTCAGCGGCACCTCATCCTGCTGCACGACGGCGATGGTCTGGGTAGCCTGATCGTCGAGCTGGATGGACTGATTAATATCGTTTTTCACGGAATTTGAGCCGGTGAAACGGTAGTCCTTCTTCTGCGTAACGTTCGTGGGCGATTTGGTACCGTCGAGCAGCACCACATATTCAGTGCCGCTGCTGGTGCCCAACTCATCCTGAATCGCGGCGCCGGCCACGGCGCCGAGGATGGCACCACCCACGGTGGCGAGGCCTTTGCCAGTGCCGCCACCAATGCCGGAACCGGCCACACCGCCAGCCACACCGCCAGCAAGGCCGCCAATGGCATTATCCTGCAGGCGCTCGCTATCTTTCACCGTGACCTGGCGTGTGGAAATGACCGTGCCATACACCACTTTGCCAACGGTCGCGTTGCTGGTGACCGTATCGCCGCCGAGGCGGCGGCCGCAGCCGGTAGCGATCGCCAGAATGGCGGTGAAAAGGACAAGGTTTTGAGCGAATTTCATGGGGAACCTGCCAAGATAGGTTTGAGATTCCAGCTATAGCCAATCCCACGGGCCCGCGCAAGCAATGCATGGCGCACCCGAGACGATTCGAACGTCCGACCTTTGCCTTCGGAGGGCAACGCTCTATCCAGCTGAGCTACGGGTGCGTGGGCGCGGTGATACAGGCTGTGCCGCGTGGGGCCAAGTCTTTTCTCCGCGGTCCGCGCTGATACATTTTTGATGCACTGCAACCTGACCTCCATCGAGAATTTATCCGCATCCGTCTTATCTTGTTGGAAACGATAGACTGCATGAACCGTCCCGTTTCACCACGACCAAGGAGAGTTTTATGGCTACCGCCAATTATCGCAGCGCAAGCACCAGCCCGCGTCCGGGTGTCCAATCCCCCCGGCCGCATGTCGCGCCGACCGCGCATGAAAAACAGCATAACACTGCTATCTGGATCGTTGTTGCTGTCCTGGCGATCGCGGCCATTGCATTCGCCATGGGAGCGTTTAACCGCACCGACGATGGCGCAATCAGTGAATCTGGCATCATGATGAACGAGGCCCCGTCGCAAGTGGCTCCGGGTACGCCCGATACCGTGCAAACGGGGGGAATGGCCGATCAACCGGCGCCACAAACCGATGAACCTGCCGCTCCCTAGGCTTTAAGCGCAGGCAGGCGCACCCATCCTGCTTTTTCCAGCCTGTCCTGATAGCGCCTGCAGCTTGGCTTGCGGGCGCTATCGTTTCGGCCGGCGGCTGGGCCTTGCACGGACCCTGTCGGGATAGCCAGCCTGGCGCGATGCAGGGTCAAAAGAAGATATGTCTCTAATAATAATATATATTATTGTTTTAAATCATTGTATTGAAATGGTATTCATGAAGAAATTATAAAAAAGATATTTTCAAGTACAATGAATAAATCGAATATGGCCGTTTAATATCATTGTATATAAACACTTATTTTATCTTTTTGTAGAAAGGAAATTATTTTTCCTTCTTTTGAATAATAAAGAATTATCAGTTCATATTTTTTATTATTCAATGCGTGCGCCCGAAGAGGGGTGGCTGACAGGCCGGGAGTGGATAAATTGGTGGATGGGTTGTGCATATGGGGACGAGCGGCCTAGGAAGCTGAATTTCGTGTACTATTTAATCTGTCTAATTCACCGGGATTTCCTGATTGACCGCGCCCACTGAAGCGTTAGCTTTCAGGGGTGTCGGCAACGTCGGTGGTGCATGCGTCGGGGCAACCCGCATTGTGACCAATTCATCACAATGGCGCGGTATTTGTGCTACTATATCTAGTGGCATGAATATTTGGCTTGGAGCGCTGGCGATGGTGGCGGTTTTGCGTAAGGGTTGTGTGATAATCTATTGATTTATATCTATTGTTTGTGATGCTGCAAACAGGTGAAGGAAAAAAATATCGCCCTTTTTCATTTTCTTTCTAGACAGGGTGAACACAAGATGTAGTAATCGACCTCCGGCCGGGGACATCCATTCAGGAAAATCCGGACGGCGCGACGGCGGATGGGGATGCTGCCGGGCGGAAAAAGTAAGAAACCATGACCACAAAAGGGGTGTGACATGCAAAATCAGGGGACCATTACCGTCGATTATTCGCGCGACAAATACCTGACCGATTTCGGGAAGGCGACGCTCGATGACCGCTATTTGCTGCCGGATGAGAAATACCAGGACCTGTTCGCCCGCGTGGCCAGCTATTATGGCGACGATGCCGAGCATGCCGGTCGCATCTACGACTATATCTCGCGCATGTGGTTCATGCCGGCGACCCCGATCCTTTCCAACGGCGGCACCGCCCAGACCGGCGGCGACAAAGCGCGCGGCCTGCCGATTTCCTGCTTCCTGAACGAAACCGAAGATTCGCTGCAGGGCATCGTTGATCTGTGGAACGAGAATGTGTGGCTGGCCAGCCGTGGCGGCGGGATTGGCTCGTATTGGGGCAACCTGCGCGCGCTGGGCGAAAAAGTGGGCCGCAACGGCAAAACCTCGGGCGTGGTGCCGTTCATCCGCGTGCAGGATTCACTGACGCTGGCCATTTCGCAAGGCTCGCTGCGCCGCGGCTCGAGCGCGGTGTATCTCGATATTTCGCACCCCGAGATCGAAGAATTCATTGATATTCGTCGCCCGACCGGCGGCGACCCGAACCGTAAGGCATTGAATTTGCACCATGGTGTGGCCGTGACCGACGATTTCATGCGCGCGGTGGAAAACGACGACAAATGGGACCTGCTGAGCCCCAAAGACAAACATGTGGTGGAAACCGTGAAGGCGCGCGATTTGTGGGCCAAACTGCTGACCACCCGTATCGAGCAGGGCGAGCCCTATATCCTGTTCATCGATACGGTGAACAAGGCGATTCCCGAGCACCATAAGCAACTGGGCCTGAAGGTGAAAATGAGCAATCTCTGCTCCGAGATCACCCTGCCGACCGGCTACGACCATCTCGGGCATAGCCGCACGGCGGTGTGCTGCCTCAGCTCGCTCAACGTGGAGTATTTCGAAGAGTGGAAATCGCACCCGACCTTCATCGAAGACGTGATGCGCTTCCTGGATAACGTGCTGGAGGATTTCATTAAAACGGCGCCGGATTCGATGGCGCGGGCCAAATATTCGGCGGCGCGCGAGCGTTCGGTCGGGCTCGGCGTGATGGGCTTCCACAGCTACCTGCAGAGCAAAATGATCCCGTTCGAGTCGGTGATGGCGAAAGTCTGGAACAAGAAAATGTTCGAGCATATCCGCAAGGGGGCCGATGCGGCGTCGGTGAAGCTGGCGCATGAGCGGGGTGCCTGCCCGGATGCGGCGGAAGTCGGCATCATGGAGCGTTTCTCGAATAAAATGGCGATCGCGCCAACCGCGTCGATCAGCATCATCTGCGGCAATGCGAGCCCGGGGATCGAACCCTACGCGGCCAACGTCTTCACGCAGAAAACCCTGTCAGGCAGCTTCCCGGTGCGCAACAAGTACCTGAAACAGCTGCTGGCAGAAAAAGGGCAGGATACGCCGGAAGTGTGGTCGAGCATCACCACGCAGGAAGGTTCGGTGCAGCACCTCGATTTCTTCGACGAAAACGAGAAACTCACCTTCAAAACTGCGTATGAGATCGACCAGCGCTGGGTGATCGAGCATTCCGCCGACCGCGCGCCGTTTATCTGCCAGGCGGCGAGCATTAACCTGTTCCTGCCGGCGAACATCCATAAGCGCGACCTGCATATGCTGCATTACATGGCATGGAAGAAAGGCGTTAAGTCGTTGTATTACTGCCGCTCGGCATCGCTGCAGCGGGCCGACAAAGTGAGCAACAAAAACCCGAACATCCAGCTCGAGATGTCGCTCAAATCGAAACAGGAAAGCCGGTACGAGGAATGCCTCGCTTGCCAATAACGACGGGCCGGTGGGGGGCTCTTGGGCTGCTGGCCGCGCTGATGGTGCTGCCAGCCCAGGCGGCTACCCCCGACCAGCTGGTCGATCGCCTGCAGCGCGAGCGCGTGGTGCAGGATGCGGCCAAGGAATACAGTGCGATGGCCCGGGGCGCGATGCTCTACCATTTGTGCCCGAAGGAGTATGGGGTGGATACGCAGAAAACAGCTTTTTTTACGCGGATGTTTAACGTCGTCTCGCGCTATTACATGGATGCCTATGCCGTGGCCCACAAAACGGTGATGGGCAAACTGCCGGGCAAAGACGTCATCGCAGCCTACAGCCAGCGCATCGCGGCGCAGCAGGCCGAGGTAAAAGCCAAGCTGGGCGAAACCATCCAGCGCTATGGCTGCCTTAGCAATGCGCTGATGCGCCTCGACGGCTATTGGAACAAGGTGCGCGCCAACGAAAATGATTACACGAAACAATTTACAATAAAAAAACAGGAGTCCTAGCCATGTCGCTGCTTGATGCAAAACCGATCTACAAACCGTTTTCCTACCCGTGGGCCTATGAGGCATGGCTGCTGCAGCAGCAGGTGCACTGGCTGCCCGAGGAAGTGCCGCTGGCCGACGACGTGCGCGACTGGAAAAAGAACCTCACCCCGGCCGAAAAAAGCCTGCTGACGCAGATTTTCCGCTTCTTCACGCAGTCGGATATCGAGGTGAATAACTGCTACATGAAGCATTACGCGCGCATTTTCAAACCCACCGAGGTGCTGATGATGCTGGGCGCGTTCTCGAACATGGAAACCATCCATATCGCGGCGTACAGCCACCTGCTCGACACGGTCGGCATGCCGGAAACCGAGTATCAGGCCTTCCTGAAATACAAGGAGCTGAAAGACAAATACGACTACATGCAGCAATTCAACACCGACACGAAAGAAGACATTGCCACCACCATGGCGGTGTTCGGTGCCTTCACCGAAGGGCTGCAGCTGTTCGCCAGCTTCGCGATCCTGCTCAACTTCCCGCGCTTCGGCAAAATGAAGGGCATGGGCCAGATCGTGACCTGGTCGGTGCGCGACGAGACGCTGCACACCAACAGCATCATTCGCCTGTTCAAAACCTTCTGCGAGGAAAACCCGGAAGTCTGGAACGACGAGCTGCGCTCGCGCCTGTATGTGGCGTGCAACACCATCGTGAACCACGAAGACGCGTTCATCGACCTTGCCTTCGGCATGGGCGACGTGCAGGGCCTGGCCGCCAACGAGGTGAAGGACTATATTCGCTACATCGCCGATCGCCGCCTGGCGCAGCTCGGCCTTCAGCCCATGTACCAGATCGAGAAAAACCCGCTGCCGTGGCTCGACGATATCCTCAACGGGGTGGAGCACACCAACTTCTTCGAGAATCGCGTGACCGAATACACCAAGGCCGCCACGCAAGGTAACTGGGATGATGCGTTCGCCATGCATGAAAGCCCGGAGGCCGAGGCGCTATAACGATTTCTCCTGCCCACAAACTAAGGGCTCCCCCCGGTGGGGGAGCCCTTTCTTTATGCGTTAATGCAGGGTGGGGCTGGCGGGAAGCTGGAACAGGGCTTCGTCTTCCACGCCCCATTTCATGACGGGCAACTGGCGCTGCGCAAGGCGGGCGAACAGCTCGCCTTGTGGCGATGCGGCGCGGCGCGGTGCGGCTTCGGTGACCGTTTGTAGGGGAAGGGTATAACGATCCATGGTGGCCATTGGGGAACTCCATCGTGGTTAATGGGTTCAGTATTCGCCGCAAGATGTTAAAATTCTATTACCTATCCACAGCGATCTGCGGCTAATTGCCCGGCGAGTTGATGGCCATGAACATGCCGCAGCTTTTGGTCTGCACGGTAAGGGCGTATTCGGCAGTGGTGGCGGTCGTGGTGGTGGTGCAACTCAGGCCATTGCTCCTGAGGTTGCGCACCATGCCCATCGCGGGCTTGGCATCGTCCAGCTTGGTGTCGATGTTCCATGCTTCCTCCGGCTTGAGTGCCGGGCCATTGGATTCTACCGTCACGGTGCTGACGCCAAAGGCAAAGCCGTCATAGCGCCCGGCCCACCAGTAAGGGTCGTTCGCGGGCGCATCGAGCGACATAAAGGTAAACCCCGTTTGGCTGATTTTGCCGCGCGGCACGTTGAGTCCTGGCGTTGGGCCACCGGGCGCCCGGTCCCCCGGGCCCGGCTAGGGGCCCCCCATCAG
>JBIISI010000042.1:0-18186 GCA_044341105.1 Rickettsiales bacterium
TGGCGTAAGTGCCCGATGATCTGCTCCGCCGTATAGCGCTTCCTCGCCATAAATATCCTCCCTATCAATGGTTCCTATACTCCCAGTTGTAACTCTAGAAGTGGACCTATTTATAGGGGGCGGGTCACTGACAGAGCAAAGAAAAGTTTTGCTTGGCAAAAGATGGGCAGAGGACTTCCACCAAGATATCAGAGCATGGCGGTATTACTGCGAGATTATCGGGGCCAGCCAGTTTTGCCTTGGCAAGCGCGAAGGCAAAGAGGGCAAGGCATGGACGATTGATTTAAGCTGGGCGATTGCATCCAGCGACAACGTGGCCCGCATCATGGAGGGCGGGTTTTCAGGCGGCAACCACCCACGGAAGCCTCCCGCGTGCAATGTGCCAGAGTTGCAGCTGGCATGGGATACCGTGCTTGAAGCCTTCCAGCAAAAATACAGCAAGGCCACATGCCGCAGCTGGCTTTCCGGCGTGGTGGTGGCCCGCATGCAATGGATTTGCGACGGGCGCGTGGTCACGATTGTTTGCCCCAATAAATTCACTCAGGAATGGCTTGCCCAGCATTATCTGGCCGATATCAGCCAATGGTTTGTCGCGGCCACCAGAAACGATGCGCGGGTTGCCCGCGTTGAACTTGTGACGGAGGGCTGAGTCATGAAAGAATGGACAATCTCCGAAATAGCAGATCGTTTCAAAGAAGCCGTGCGTACCTTGCGCCGCCTCCCACCAGTGCGGAAAAACGGATACTTCAACACTTGGCCCGCGATTGTTTACAGCACAGCCGAGGTGCTGCAGATGGAAGTGCAGCCGATGCGCTTGGGGCCGCCACCGGCCGATGCGATAAGCCGGATGGAAGAAACCATCGACTGGATTTTCCTGCTCGATACCGAGGAGGAACGGCGCATCATTTGGCTCCGCGCCGCCCGCGTGCCGTGGCGTCCGATATGCTATGAGCTAGGGTGCAAACGCACCACCGCGCATCAGAAGCACAAGATGGCCCTTTGCAAAATTGAGAGCCGCCTCAACACCAAGCGAAACGGGGGGCGAAATGGCTAAAAATAAATTTTCTGTACAAGCTGAACAAAAAATCCTATATTCCATAGGACAATCGGGAGAGGTACATAATTTTTCCTCTTTCGCGTTTCGTTTTTCCCCCATTTTTCTAGTCGGGGGAGCGAAATGACAGCTTCGTTTCCCCACACCAGCAACAGCGGCAACCGATTAAACGAACTGTTTGATCGCCTTGTTCTGCAAATTCAGAAAATGTATGGCAACCAGCTTACCGAGCAGGAGGCTATTGAGGCGGCGCGAAACTGGATAGGGTTTTGCTCCAAACTTCAGGATATTGAAAAGAGTATAGATAACAATCGCTTAGAGCTTGATTGCGATGAGTGAGCGGTTATCATGATACCCAACCTGAAGGATGAAATATGGAGGCAAAAAAGGCAATCATACTGGCGCGAGTGTCCACGAAAGACCAAGAAGAAGGGCATTCGATTGACGCGCAAGTTCACCGCCTCAAGGAATATTGCCAGCGGAAAGGACTTCACGTCATCCAAACCTATGAGATCGTAGAATCATCGACACGCGGTGATCGCAAGCGTTTCATGGACATGGTTGCTGCCGCCCGCCGCCACAAGGAATGCGTGGCGATTGTCGCGGATAAGGTTGACCGGGTGCAAAGGAGTTTTCGGGAGTTCCCGCTGCTCGATGATTTAATCCAGCGCGGATCCATTGAACTGCATTTTTACAGCGATAACGTCATCATCCACAAAGAATCGCGCTCAAGTGATCGCACGATGTGGAGCATGCGCGTATTGCTGGCGCAATCCTACACCGACGCTACCAGCGAGAATATCCGGCGCAGCTTGGAGCATAAGCGGCGCATTGGTGAATGGGCGGGGCCAGCGCCGATAGGTTATTTGAATACGCGAGATGAATTCGGAAAAAGCATTATCGTGGCCGACCCGGTACGCGCTCCGATTATCATTCGGCTTTTTGAAGAATACGCCACCGGAGCTTTCACGCTTTCGGAGATGACGGCAAAGGCGAAGCAATGGGGCTTGCGCAGCAAGAAAGGCTGTTACCTGCAGAAGTCGGTCATTCACCGGCTTTTCCAGCACGGCTTCTATTGCGGCGATATGGAGATAAAGGGCGAGATATACGCGCACCGGCATGAAACGCTGGTGCCGCGCTGGTTATTCAAGGCATGTCAGGAGGTGCGGCTGGGCCATCATAAAAAACCGTTCAAATACGCTGAGAAAGAGTTTGTCTTTCGCGGGCTGCTAACATGCGCCACTACCGGGCGCGTTGTCACCGGCGACACAAAGACCAGAAAATACGTTAATGGGAACACGGCGCAATGGACATACCTGCGCTGCTGGAATCCTGACCAACCGGAAAAGATCATGTGGGTGCGCGAGGAAGAAATCATCAAGCAGGTGGAGGATATCATCAGCCGCCTTGGTATCCGGGAGAAAGAGTTTCTGGATACCACCATCGAATACATGAAAGAAATGAACCGCCTCAAGAAAGAGCATCACACGATTGAGGTGGCGCAGCTGAAAAAAGAACACACGGAGATTCAGGCGAAGCTGGACAGGCTCATGGATTTGCGCCTCAACGATGAACTGACCAAGGAAGAATTCGAGAGCAACAAGCGCCGCCTGAAAGATCGCCAGTACGAATTGACCGATTTAATCAACACCTACGACAAAGCCGATGATGAGTTCACAAAACGCATGGAATGGTTGCTCACCCTTACGCATAAAGCCCCCGAGCTATGGGCAGGTTCGACGATTTCGCAAAAAAGGGAATTACTGAATTTCCTATTTGCGAACCTAAAACTCAAAGGCGCAACCCTTTGTTATGAATTGAGAAAGCCCTTTGACGACTTCCTCGATGGGACTGATTGTCCCAAATGGCGGACAGGGAGGGATTCGAACCCTCGATAGAGTTACCCCTATGCCAGTTTTCGAGACTGGTACCTTCAACCACTCGGTCACCTGTCCGCACGAAGAAGGGCGCGTATAACAAACTCGTGGGCGGGGGGGAAGCGGTTTTTAACTCCGCCAGCGCAACAGCCGTTCTTTCAGCGGGTTTTCGAAGGGGCGGCCATCGGTCTGGGCGGCCAGCCATTCTTTTTTCAGGCGGTAATACCACAGCGCCTGCGCGTCGGCGTCGCCCAGCAGCATGAGGGTCTGGTCGGGGTTGTTGGCCAGGCCTTCCTGCTGGCGAATCACGGTCACGCGGTCTTGCTCGATGAAGGCTTTGCCGAATGGCAGAAGCAGCGGGCGCAGGGCGTTTAGCAGACCGATATCGGTGCCCATGAACTGGTGCAGCACGGTGGTTTGCGCATCGACCGGGGTGAGGGCGGTGAGCAGCACCACCTGCTTGCGGCCCACGCGGATATGTTCGGTGCGCAGGCCGGGCAGGCGGAAGGCGATTTCGGTGCTGCGCTCGCCGCTGCCGCCGAGGATTTTATAGGCCCGGCTGTTGCTGCTGGGCTTGTGGCTCACCATGGCAAAGCCGAACTCGCGCGGGGCGAAGTGTTTTTCCTTCACATGCATGGATTTTTTCGTGCGCCACCACCAGCTTTTATGCACGAACGGCCCGTGGCTAGGGTCCATGAGCCCGATCACGGCGTGGTCGATGTTGCAGGTGAAGGTGACGGAGGCGACGTGGCGCAGGCCGCCGGGCACGCGCGCGGGCAGCATGGGCGGCTCGCCGGGGGTGGCGCTGTCGCCGCTATAGACCCAGATCACGCCGTCAAGTTCACGCGCGGGATAGGCGCGGGTGCGGATTTTTCCGAGGTCGGTTTTCTTTTCTTTGCCCTCTTCGGCCAGCGAGGGGATTTTGGTGCATTGCCCGCCGGTGTTGAAGCACCAGCCATGGTAGCAGCATTCCACTTCCAACCCGTCGAATTTGCCATAGCGCAGCGGAATGCCACGATGGGGGCAGAAATCGCGCAGGGCGCTGACGGTGCCGTAATTGTCGCGCAGCAGCAGGATTTCCTCGCCGCGCAGGGTGATGGGCAGCATGCCGCCTTTGGCCAGTGCTGCGCTGTGGCTGGCCACATACCAGCATTCGGTGAGAAGGTCGCTCATGCCGCGCTTCTAGCCTGCTTCGCGCCAAAAGCAAAGGGGAGAGCGGTGGCTCTCCCCCTTTTGCTGTGCGCGGCGGCTTAGTAGGTTTTGCCGGCGGCTTTGGTCGCTTTTCCCGATTGGGCAGTGCTGGTGCTGGCCTTTTCGGTTTTCATGGCCTTGTGGGCATGGGCGCTTGTGTCGTGCTTCACCGGCGCGGCGAAAGCAGCCGAAGTGGCGAAGGTGGCAAGGGCAAGCGCAGTCAGTACGGTCTTTTTCATAAAAGCTCCTGTTACGTGGTTTGGTCACATCGACCGCCCCTGATACGGCGCATGAAAAATGCCCCCTGCGGGGGTGGCGAAAATATTTTTCAGGAGCCCAGCAGATGGGCGGCGAGCTGTTGCCAGGGCGCGATTTTCCAGAATTTGCGGGCCTGGCCCGAGGGCGAGGGCAGCACCCATAGCTGTGTCGCGCCGATATATTCTTCCAGCGGGCCGGGGCGCAGGGCGGCGGTGCTATCGTGGCCCAGCATGGCGGCAGCGCCGGTTTTGCTGGTGAAGGCCAGCACGCGCGGCTGGTATTCCATGATTTTCTCGCGCAGGGCGTCGGTGTCGAAGGCATCGTCGGGCAATTCGGCATCTTGCCCATAGGCGGTTTTGCACAAATCGGTGAGGCCGATTTTATGGGCCAGCACGGTGGGATATTCCTCGGGCGCGAGCAGGCGCGGGGTGAGGCCCACGGCGTGCACGGTGCGCCAGAAGAAATTGCCGGGATTGGCGTAGTAGGCTTTGGCCTGCGCGCTGGCACGGCCCAGCGCGGTGCCGCAGAACACCACGTTTAAATCGTAATCGAGCACATCCGGCACGGTGTGCGTGTCGGGCAGTGCGCCAAAACGGGGAAGAAGATCACTCATGCCGCGCAGGCTAACAGGCAAGCTAGAGCGCTGCAACCGGCGGCAGCGATTGCTGCATCGGCTCGTGCTGCGCCTGCATCACGCGGGTTCCGGGCGTGTCGTCGTTGGCGGCGCGGGTGGGCGGGTTGTCGTTGCTGGCTTCGGGCAGGGCGCTGATGACCGGGTGGGTGGGCGCTTGCTGGGCCAGCTCGCGGCGTTCCATCCGTTCGTCTCGGCGGCGGGCAAAGGCATGGCTGGTCAGGTAGAAACCAAACGCCACCGCCGAGCTGAGCATCAGCTCGTAGACCGTGTTGCTGGCGAAGCGCACGCGGCGCATGTCGTTCGCCACGGTGGTGGTGTGCGGCGAGAGTGCGCGCGCCTGCGCGATGCCTGCTTTCCACGTTTCGGCCTGCACGCCCTGCGGCGGGAATTTCTCGTAGAAGCCGCGGCCAATGGTGGCGCCTGCGCGCTCGAAGGTCGAGAATTTGCCGAACCAGCTTTTGGGGGCGATTTTGGCGCTCCACGCATCGTGGTTGCCAATGGCGAAGCCAATGCCAAGCCCGGCAGGCAGCGACAGCGCGCGCGCCTTGATCATCGAACCCCAGCTTTGCTTGGGCGCGTCGTCCATTTCCTTGTGCGCTTCGATCAGTTTCGGGTCGGTTTCCGCCGCGGCACCGTGCAGCGTGCGATCCGCCGTGCGCACCCACCAGCCTTTATGGTCCTCGAAGAATTTCATGACCGGAATAAGCAGCGTGCCGCCCGAGTACAGCGCCGTGATGAAGAAGCCCATATTCTTGTATTTGGTGAGCTTCTCAGGGTCCTTGACGATGGGCTTCAGCAGGGTGCCGATGGCCTCTTTGCCTTTTTCCGCCACTTTCTGGCCGGTTTTGTTGTATTCAAACCAATCGAGCGCCACGAGCGAAATCGCCGCATTCACCACCCAGCCAATGCCGCCATAGACCGACCAGTCGAACAGCTGCTCGCCGCGGGTTTTATCGCGTTTGGTATCGGCCACGGGGGCGGCGGTGAATTGCTGGAGATCCTGGCTCATGCGCCGACCTCCGGGCCGGTGGCGGCGGCGGCCACGCGCGCGCCGTGCTGCACATGGCTGGCGATGGTGCCGGGGCGCTCGCCTGCGACTGTGGCGGTGGGCGTTTCCATCACGAGGTTATCGTCGTTGGCGGCCACGATGTTGTCGTTGTCGGCCTGCGCTATGCCGCCCGGTTGCGGGCGGGTTTCGCGCCGCTCGATGCGCACATCGCGCCGCTCGGCGAACAGTTTCGAGCTGGCATAGAACAGGATCGTGAGCGCGGTGCTGAGGGTGAGCAGGCCAGCGCCTTTGCGGAACAGGCCCTGCGTGGCTTCGGCCTGCGCGGCGCTGTGTTTCATCAGGCCTGAATAGCGCTTGCTGGTGGCATCGGCGGCCATGTTGCTGAGATGGTCGAAGCTGGCGTATTTTTCGAATTTCGTGCCTTTCGCGTGGCGCGCCAGCATGCCTTTTTCCCAACCGATGGTGGAATCGACCGCATAGGCCGCACCCACGGTCAGCAGGCGGCCCTTCATCAGCGAGCCCCAGCTTTGCTTGGGCGCGTCGTCCATTTCCTTGTGGGCTTCGACCAGCTTCGGGTCGTTCTGCGCCTGCTTGCCATGCAAAATACCGTCGGCGAAACGCACCAGCTTGCCTTTATTGTCTTCCAGCAGCTTGATCAGCGGCACCATCGTGAACCCGCCGATAATGGCGAAGTTGATGTAGTTCATACGGCCCTGAATGTAGGGTAGCGAGCCCTCGGGGCCGATTTTTTTGAACGCCGCGTCGCAGGCACGGAAGGCGCGGCCAATCAGGTTCGGCTTGTCTTTCTGGTTGACGATGGCGGTGGCCGTGACTTCGTTGCCCACCAGCGCCAGCCCACCATAGGTGGTCAGGTCGAACAGGTGTTCGCCGTTGGTTTTATCGCGCTTTTGCTTGCCGTCGGCCATGGGGGTGAGCTGCTCCATCACGCACCTGCCTTGGCCAGCACGGGCGCGGCGGCGACGCGGTCATGCAGTTGCGCGCCGCTGGTGAGGGTGGTGGGCACGGTGTCGTCGTCGTTGGCGGCACGGGCGTGCGGGTTGTCGTTGACCGCATCGACCAGCGTGTTGGTCGGTACGCGCACCTTGGTCACGCCGCCATCGTCATGGATAATGGTTTTCGGCACGGGCGGGCGGGTGTGGTAGGTCATGCCCGGCAGATTACGGATCATTTTCATGATGGGGTGGATGCTGCCCGCCGTTACCATGGTGTAGAGCGTGTCGAGCGCCGTGTATTTCACGAAATTCTGCACGCCGCGGTTATAGACGCCGCTGGTGTCGCGCGTCGATTTGCGCTGCGCTTCCGACCAGTCGAGGCCGCGCGAGAGCTTATTGTTCAGTTTGTCGATGGTGCCCGGCGCCATGTTGCGAATGCCATCGCCCACCGTGTCGCCGATTTTGCCGGCATACTGGTTCAGGCCCTTCGATTCGGCGATGCCTTTAATGCCCAGCGCCTTGCCCGCTTTGTTTACCAGGTTGTTGTCGGTGCCGATGAGTGCGGCGGTCACCTGCGTGGCGGCCACGGTGCCGATGCGTCCGACGGTGGCACCAAGCAAGGTCGGTTTGGCTTCGGCATCGATCAACTGGTGGCGGTAGGCGAGCGAGGGGTCGTCCATCGCTTCGTCGCCATAATATTTGCGGTCGAAATAGCGCACGAAGGCAGGTTTGATTTTTGCACCCAGCCAGACGCTCGGAATCATGATGAAGTGGCCGGGGGTGACCAGCGTGAGGGTCTCGGCGCGGGCGAAGGCGCGGTCCTGGCGCGTCGCATCGTCTTTGATGAAGCGCATCATCCACGATTTCTCAAGCGCATCGGCCAGTTTTTGCTGCACGACGCGGGGGGTGGTGCCTTCGCGCATGAACGGCACTTTGTGGGTGCTGTGCGCCGCCCACAGCGAAAACGCCGCCGAGGTGAACAGGTTAATCCAGAAATTCAGGGCCTTGTTGAAGACAAGATCGTAGACCTTCTCGCCATGGGTTTTATCCTTGGCGAGGGGAGAAATATCAGGACTTTCCGTCGCTTGATTATGTTCCTTCAGTTCCATTCAGCTCCCATAGCGGTCGCGGGGCATAAAACCCCACGTTTGAAATGTAGCATTTTTGGGGGGCGGATTATGTGAAGGTTTCGTGACAAATCCGCCCGGAAGCGGCGGATTCTTATGCATAAAAATGCAGGTTTTCCGGCGAAAGGTGCAAAAAAAAGGGCGGTGGAAAAACCACCGCCCTTCTATGATGGGGGCGAAGCCGCTTTTGGCTGGCCCCTAAGCGCGAGGCTTAGAAGCCCATATCGCCCATGCCACCCATGCCGCCCATACCACCGGCAGCGGCAGCCGCTTTGCTGCTGTCTTCCGGCTCGTCAACGATGAGGGCTTCGGTGGTGATCATCAGGCCAGCAACCGAGGCGGCGTCCTGCAGGGCAGTGCGCACGACTTTGGTCGGGTCGATGATACCGGCTTTAATCATGTCGGTGTATTCAAGGTTCTGGGCATCGAAACCGAAATCGGTGTCTTTGCTTTCCAGCAGCTTGCCTGCTACCACCGCGCCATCGAGGCCGGCGTTTTCCACGATCTGGCGGATCGGGGCCTGCAGGGCGCGCTTGATGATGTTCACGCCAGCGCGCTCGTCGTCGTTGGCGGCTTTCACTTTATCGAGGGCACGCGATGCGTAGAGCAGGGTGGTGCCGCCGCCGGGAACAATGCCTTCTTCCACGGCTGCGCGGGTGGCGTGCAGGGCATCGTCCACACGGTCTTTGCGCTCTTTCACTTCCACTTCCGAAGCGCCGCCCACTTTCAGCACGGCCACGCCGCCCGAGAGTTTCGCCAGACGCTCCTGCAGCTTCTCGCGGTCGTAATCCGAGGTGGTTTCCTCGATTTGCGCCTTGATCTGCTTGCAACGGGCTTCGATGGTTTTCTTCTCGCCAGCACCGTCCACGATCGTGGTGTCTTCTTTGGTGATGTTCACGCGCTTGGCTTTGCCCAGCATGCTCAGGTTCACGGTTTCCAGCTTGATGCCGAGATCTTCGCTGATGACCTGACCCTGCGTAAGGATCGCGATATCTTCCAGCATCGACTTGCGGCGGTCGCCGAAGCCGGGGGCTTTCACCGCCGCCACTTTCAGGCCGCCGCGCAGCTTGTTCACCACGAGGGTGGCGAGGGCTTCGCCTTCCACATCCTCAGCAATGATAAGCAGCGGGCGCTGCGATTGAACCACCGCTTCAAGCACCGGAAGCAGCGGCTGCAGCGAGCTGAGTTTTTTCTCGAAAATGAGGATCAGCGGGTTGTCGAGCTCGACCGACATTTTCTCGGCGTTGGTCACGAAATAGGGGCTCAGGTAGCCGCGGTCGAAGTTCATGCCTTCCACCACATCCACTTCGAATTCGAAGCCTTTGGCTTCTTCGACGGTGATGACGCCTTCTTTGCCGACTTTTTCCATCGCTTCGGCGATTTTGTTGCCGATCGTCAGGTCGCCGTTGGCTGAAATGGTGCCCACTTGCGCGATTTCCTGCTGGCTTTTAATGGCTTTCGATTTGCCTTTCACGTCGGCGATGATGGCTTCCACGGCTTTGTCGATGCCGCGTTTCAGGTCCATCGGGTTCAGGCCGGCGGCAACCGCTTTCGCGCCTTCGCTGAAAATAGCCTGCGCCAGCACGGTGGCGGTGGTGGTGCCATCGCCGGCGAGGTCGTTGGTTCTGCTGGCCACTTCCTTCAGCATTTGCGCGCCGAGGTTCTGGAATTTGTTGCCGAGGGTGATTTCCTTCGCCACCGAGACACCGTCTTTGGTGATGCGCGGCGCGCCGAAGGATTTCTCCAGCACCACGTTGCGGCCTTTGGGGCCGAGGGTCACTTTTACCGCGTTGGCGAGAATGTTCGCGCCTTTGAGGATTTCATCGCGGGCATTCGCGCTGAACGCAATTTGTTTCGAGGCCATACTAGCTTCTCCTGAATTTTTAATGTTTTACGTGAGGTGGTTACGCGGCTTTTTTGCCCGATTTGGCATCGGTGATCACGCCGATAATGTCCGACTCTTTCAGCACCAGCAGGTCTTCACCGTCGACTTTCACTTCGGTGCCACCCCATTTGCCGAACAGCACGATATCGCCGACTTTCACATCCATGGCGATGGCGTGGCCGCGCTCGTCGCGTGCGCCGGGGCCCACGGCGAGGACTTCGCCTTTGGCGGGTTTTTCTTTTGCGGTATCGGGGATGATGATGCCGCCAACGGTTTTCTCGTCAGCATCGACGCGTTTTACAATTACGCGGTCAGCCAGGGGACGAATCGAAGTCATGTAGAACCTCCAATGAGTTATAACGCTGTCATTCGCGCGCACCGCTATGGTAAAAGCCCAGCTTTTCTGCGGCTTCGCGGCGAATGCGAACGGGCATATAAGCGTACCCTTCCGGGGTGTCAAGGTAACCCTTCAAAAAATTCGCCGGGAAGGGGGGATACGCGGGAAATTGGGGAAAAGCGCCTAGAAGCCGACGGTCACACCCATGCGCACGTCGTGGCTGTAGAAATCGGCCTCGAATGTGTCGCCGGTGGCAAGGCCGCCGGTCGAGATCGTGCCGTAGTCGATGTAGCGGTATTCGAGCCGCAAATCCGTTGCGTCGCCCACCGGGAATTTTACGCCCGCATGCGCCGCCCAGGCAAAGTTCCACGCGCTGTTTTCGCGGGTTTGCGCACCGCTGAAATCGGCGCTGTTGGTTTTA
Organism: Rickettsiales bacterium; assembly: GCA_044341105.1. Taxonomy (GTDB): domain Bacteria; phylum Pseudomonadota; class Alphaproteobacteria; order Rickettsiales; family UBA3002; genus QFOX01. The sequence goes on from JBIISI010000042.1 coordinate 10,747, forward strand.
ACGGCGATGTGGGCCACGCCTGCCCCGGCGCCAATGAAGGGCTGCCAGCTGGTGGTGCCCAGCGGCAGGTCATAAAGCCCGCTCAGCATGAAATTGGCGGCTTCCACATTCGACTTTGCGCCATATTGAATCGTGTCGCTCGGGTCGCGGTAGCCCACATTCATGTCGTGGCGGAAGCGGTAATCGCCGCCCAGTTCCAGCGATAGCCCGGTGTCGCGGCTGTGGTAGCCCATCAACGCACCGGCGCCGCCGCTATAGCCATTATCGCCCGCGCCGCCCTGATAGGAGGGGAAGGGCTGGGCCGGGCTGCGCTCGAAATGGTCGTTATCGCTCTGCCCGGCAAAAACCATTGGCCCGGCATACCATTCCGCATGGGCGGCGGGGGCGGCGAGCATGAGTGTCGTGGCAATAAAAAAGCGAAAACGCATGGAATTTCAATATCCAGTGTTAGGTTGCCAGTCTTAACGTAGCGCAGGGGTAAACGTCAAGCCGGGCGGTTGACTTGCGCGCAGAAGCAGGCTTATTCATGCGCATGTTTACACCCCCGCCACGCGATTGCCCGCTTTGCCCCCGCCTTGCCGCCTTCCGCGCGGCCAATGCCGAAAAATTCCCGCATTTCTATAACGGCGCGGTGCCGCCCTTCGGCGGGCTCGATGCGCGCCTGCTGGTGGTCGGGCTTGCTCCCGGCCTGAAGGGCGCGAACGCCACGGGTCGGCCGTTCACCGGCGATTATGCCGGGGTGGTGCTGTATTCGGCGCTGGCGAAATTCGGGCTGGCCGAGGGCGAGTACAAGGCCCGGCCCGATGATGGGTTTACCCTGAAAAACGTGCGCATTACCAACGCGGTTCGGTGTGTGCCGCCCGAGAACAAGCCCACGCCCGAGGAGGCCAAAACCTGCAACCCGTTTTTGGTGCAGGAGCTGGCGGCCATGCCCAACCTGAACGTGATTCTCTCGCTGGGCCAGACCTCGCATCAGGCGGTACTGAAAACGCTGAAGCTGAAAATCAAGGATTATCCGTTTGGCCATAGCGCGGTGCATGCCTTGCCGGGCGGGCGCGTGCTGGTCGATAGCTACCACACCAGCCGCTACAACATCCAGACGGGCCGCCTGACGCAGCCCATGTTCGATGCGGTGATCGAGAAAATCCTCGGGCTTTTGTAGGACGGCTAGCGCGGGGCTTTTTCCGTGAGCCATGCCGCCAGTTCTTCCTGCGACAGCGCGCCGGTCGAGAGGGCAAGGTATGTTAAATATTCCGCCGGTTGATCGATCGGCATGGTTATGCCGTTCAAGGCAAGGAACAGGTAGCTTGCCACAAATGCCGTGCGCTTGTTGCCATCTAAAAATGGGTGGTTACGGGCAATGCCATAGGCGTAAGCGGCGGCCATTTCAAAAAGGCTTGGCTTGCGTATGTCGGCATAGAAAAACAGGTTCTGCGCGCGCGCAAGGGCCGATTTCAGCAATCCTTCATCGCGGATGCCGGCAATGCCTCCATGCTCCGCCAATTGGCGATCATGGATGGCCACGACAATCTCTTTGCTGAGCCAGACGGGTTCCACGCGCGGTTATTCGGCGAGGCGTTTCAACACATCGCGGTGATCGCGCATGATTTTCTCGGCCAGTTCCATGGTGTGGGCGAAGGTGGGGTCGTAGGCGCGCAGGGTCACGCCGTCCGGCGTTTCGGTCACGAACAGCGTATCGCCTTTGCCGACTTTCAATTTGGCGAGCAATTCCTTCGGCAGCACCACGCCCACCGAATTACCGACTGTGGTGACTTTTAATGTTTGCGGCATGAATCTCTCCTTATAACAAGCATTATAACGTTGGGCGGCGGCTATTGCAAGTGTTGCCATTAAGCTTCCCTTAACCTTCGGCTGGTACAGTCATGGGATGGCGGTTCAAACGATCAATGCGATGAGTGCCGACTGGGCGCAGCTTGCGAACGGGGTGATGGCGTTTCAGGGGGGCTCGGCCGCGATCACGGCGCATGCCACCACCATCCAGCGCCTGCAGAACGAGCGCGACCTCACCCTGCATTCGCCGGTCATGCAATTCGCCGAGGCGCATCGCGACCTTGCGGCAAAATATCCCGGTGGGTTCCAGCCCTATACCGAAAAAGCCGAAGGGCTCGCCAGCCAGATTGAGAGCCTGAAACTTGCCGGGCAGCGCCAGCAGGCGGTGCTTGATGTGCTGGAGCCGCAAGGCCATGGGCTGTCGCAGAACCTTGCGGCGCAGGGCCCTTCGGGTGCCCGCGGCGTTTAAACGCTGAATCGCTCGAACCACGCTTTCACCCGCGCCATCATGGCGGCGCTGTGGGTAGAAAGCGAATGGTTCCCGCCTTCGTAATACTCGGTTTCAAAGGTGGCATTTGTGTGACCCAGTGCCTCGGCCAGACGCTGGGTGTGCAGGGGCGGCACCACATCATCGGCCAGTCCGTGCATCAACAGCAGTGGGGTCGTGGCGAGCTTATCTGTCCACAAGATGGCTGAGCGTTCGGCAATCATGGTGGCCATGCTTGGGCGCGGCTGTGGCAGGCGGTTATAGAAGCGCTCCAGCAGTTCTTTCCAACGCCCATCGCCGAGCGATACATCGCTGATGCCGCCAAATGTTGCGGCGGCGTTGAGCACCGCTCCATGCTTGATGCTGAGATAGGTCATCATGCCGCCGCGCGAGCCGCCCAGCATGAAGATGTTTTTGCCGTCCCAGCCCGGATGTTGTTTTGCGATATCGATCAGGGTGAGGATATCGCCCACATCGCTGCCGCCGAATTGCTCTTCGCCGCTGCCGCCATCGTTGCCGCGGTAATTGCTGCCGAATACAAGGTAGCCACTTTGCGCAAATGGCAGCATGTAGCGCAGGATCACGGGCAGCACGAGCACGCCCGAATGGCCACTGCCGCCACGGTTGAAGATCACGATCGGGTGGGCGCCCGCGCGGGTTTCTGCCGGGCGCACGATTACGCCGGTCACGTGCGTGTCGCCGTCCACCGTGTAGGTGAGGCGCTCGAACGCCGTATCGGTGATGCGGGCGAAGCGCTTTTGCACGTTGGCATCCATCGCGGCGTCGTAGCTGCCGGTGGGCAGGGCGCGGATTGCGTTGTCTGCCGCGTGCGGCACGAAGGGGACGAGGGACTCAATGCGTGGATCGAACATTAGAATAGCTTCCGCCAGGAGCTGCGAATGCTGTCGAGCGCCGAAGGGTTGTGGCCGAGATTGCAGGCCGGGGTGGCGGCGGCGCTCAGCTTGCACCAGCGCCCGCCGCCTTCCTCGCAGGCGATGCCGGTGATCTGTTGCTGCACGCTGTGCACCTTCAGCGTTTCCGAGAAGGTGCGGCAGCGCTCGCCGCTTTTGTTGGTGAAGCTATGGTCGGGCCGCAGCGCGCCCGCGATGTCGACGCCCGACCAGCTATGGGCCTGCCCGTCGGGCGTGCTGCCCATGACCTGGAAAAAGGTCTGGCTGTATTGCGCGCGCTCGGGCTCGGTCATTTGAATGTATAAATCGTTGGCGAAGGCGGAATCGCCATTTTCCTGCTGCCGCACGGGACTTGCGAGCTGCACTTTCTGGCCATCGGCGGTTTGCACGATGCGTGTGGGGTTCGCGTTGCGTGCCTGCTTCACCTGCTGGTCGTCGCTGCTGCTGAACAGCCAGAAAAACAACAGTCCAAGCACCGCAATGAACAAAAGCGGGTGGTGGCCGATGATGCTGAATGGCAGCCAGAAAATGCCAAACAGGCTGCGGCTTACGATGTGGAACAGGTTAAAGAAAATGCGAAAAATGACCATGGGGGCTTCTGTAGCGGGTTCTGCTGGCTCAGGCAACCCGGCCTTGCGCGGTATGTTTTGCGTTCACTTTGCTGAGCAGCTCGGCGTAGTGCTGCTGCTGATCGGGGGTGAGGGTGGTAGGGGGCGTTTGGGGCTCGAACAGTTTTTTCCAGAGCCCCTCGAAGGTGTCGGCGCTGGTGGTCATCACGAAGAAGGTGGCGGTGGCAAGCCCCTCCACCGTGGCGCGCTTCAGGAAGCTGTTTTTGCCGCTGAAATGCCCCATGGCGGCGTAGGCGCTGCGCTTGGTGAAGGTGTAGGCGCCGATGCCCAGCACGGTTGGCAGCACGCGCACGAAGCCGAGCCGCAGGAGGTTAGGATCGCTGCTGCCAAAAGTTTCGGGATGCGTGATTTTCTTCGATTGGAGGTAGGTTGCATCCTGATCGAGGCCGCTTGCTTTTTCTTTTTCTTTCAGCGTGGCGGCGGCGTCGGGTTGCACGCGCACCAGCGAGTTCTGCTCGCCATGCCAGATGCCGCGGCGCACCTGCACATCTTTGTAGAGCCGGTCGGATAATTCAAAAAACGGCAGGAACGAGAGAATCAATACGCCCGCTTCCGTCCATGGGCGGCTGGCTTTGCCGCCCACTTTGCCCCAAAATTCCTGCCATGGCGTGCGCCCGGCGGCGGCCCCGGCGGCGCTGCCCACCAGATGCGGTCGGAATTTTCCGTCTTTCATGAAATGCAGCATGCGCGGCTGGGCTGTCGCTGGGTTGGCCAGCGTGCCGCCCATGATTTTATCGACCGGCGCGCGGGCTTTCATGAGGTCGATGCCGTCGAGGTAGCGGCGGCCCATGCCAAGCGCAATCGCGCCGTAGGGGGTCGAATTCACCTCGGCCGGGATGATTTCCTTGATGGTGTCGAGCGCATGCGCGCCAAAATGCTGCACTTCGTCGATGCTTTGCTCGCGCGTGTTGTCGGGGTTTAAAAGCCGCTCTTTGGTGTAGCGCACGAAGCGCAGCGTGCCGCGATACAGCGTGAACCCGGCGGCGATCATGGCGATGTCGCGCACCGGCGAGCGGGCAAGGGCATTCACCCCTTTGCCCATGGCGCTTTCGCTGGCGGCGGTGCGCTGGGCGAGCTTCTCGAACCCGGTCCAGGTGGCGGCGGTGGCGAGGCCATAGGGCACCGCGGCGGCGAGGTTGCGCACCATCTGGTACGCCACATGGCCGACCGGCCGCGTGGTCGCGTCGCGGTGGCGGTAGAGGAAATCGCCCACGCCCTGCGCGAGGCGGCCGGGTGGGGCCTCGCTCGGCAGCAGGGGGGCGGTGGGCGTTGTCTGTTCGTTCTCAGCCATGGAATCTTTCACGTTCAACTATACCGCAGCTGGGGTGGGCGGAATGTGACAGTTGCGTGAACATTGCCTTGAATTTGCTGGTTTTTTGTGCATTGCAATAAGGCTGGAAATGCGGGGGCTTATGAGCTACAACCCCGGCGAAACGCAAAGGCAGCCATGACCAGACCTCGTATTCTCTCCGGCGTACAGCCCACCGGCAACCTCCATCTGGGCAATTACCTCGGGGCCATCCGCAACTGGGTGGCGCTGCAGGATAGCCATGAATGTTTCTTCATGCTGGCCGATCTGCACGCCATCACCGTGCCGCAGGACCCGGCGCACCTGACCCGCGCCACGCGCGAAGTGGCCGCCGCCTACATCGCCGCGGGCATCGACATCGAAAAATCGGTGATCTTCCCGCAATCCATGGTGAGTGCGCATGCGGAGCTGGCGTGGATCCTGAATTGCCACACCCCGCTTGGCTGGCTGAACCGCATGACGCAGTTCAAGGACAAGGCCGGGAAAAACCGCGAAAACGCGCCGCTCGGCCTGTATGCCTATCCGGTGCTGATGGCGGCGGATATCCTCACCTACCACGCCACGCATGTGCCGGTGGGCGAAGACCAGAAGCAACATCTCGAGCTGGCGCGCGACATTGCGGGGGCGTTCAACCGCGCCTATGGCAGCGAGTTTTTCCCGCTGCCCGAGCCGCTGATTATGCCGACCGCCGCGCGCATCATGAGCCTGCGCGACGGAAAGAAAAAAATGAGCAAATCCGACGAGTCGGAGTATTCGCGCATTAGCCTGACGGACGATGCCGACACCATCGCGCAGAAAATCCGCAAGGCGAAGTCGGACATGGTCGAGGGCATTACCTACGACCCTGAGGCGCGCCCCGAAATCGCCAATTTGCTGAGCATTTACGCGGCGCTTGAGGGAACCACGCCGCAGGCGGTCGCCGGGCAATTTGCGGGCGCGCAGGCCAGCGCCTTCAAAGCCGCGCTGGTGGATGTGGCGGTGGCGAAGCTGGGCCCCATCACGGCGCGCATGCGCGAGCTGCTGGCCGACCCGGCGAGCATTGATGCGATCCTGAAACGTGGGGCGGAAGCGGCGAACGACGCCGCCCAGCCCATTCTGGCGAAGGCAAAAGACATGGTGGGGTTCCTGCGCGTATGAGCACGGCATTGAACATTCCCCACCGCCTGCGCCGCCTGCGCCAGCAGCCCTGGCTGCGCGATCTGGTCGCCGAGCACCATCTGCGGGTGCAAGATTTGATCTGGCCGCTGTTCGTGCAGGAAGGCGAGGGGCTGGAAACACCGATCGACGGCCTGCCCGGTGTGTCGCGTCTCAGCATCGATAAACTGGTCGAGGCCGCGCGCGAGGCGCAGGCGCTGGGCATTCCGGCCATTGCGCTGTTTCCCGTGGTGCCCGCGGAGAAAAAATCCGACGATGCCGCGGAAGCCTACAATCCCGAGAACCTCATGCACCGCGCCATCCGCGCGCTGAAGCAGCAGGTGCCGGGGATTGGCGTGATCGGCGATGTGGCGCTCGACCCCTATACCACCCACGGCCATGATGGGCTGCTCGATGGCACGGGCGACCTCGCCAACGACGAAACCGTGGCGGTGCTGGCACGCCAATCCGTTGCGCTGGCGCAGGCGGGCTGCGACATTGTGGCCCCAAGCGACATGATGGATGGGCGCGTGGCTGCCATCCGCGACGCGCTCGACGAGGCGGGCTTTACCAAAACCGTGATTTTGTCGTATGCCGCGAAATATGCCTCGGCGTTTTACGGGCCGTTCCGCGCGGCGGTGGGCAGCAAAAAATCCGTGCCGCTCGACAAGCGCACCTACCAGATGAACCCGGCCAACACCCGCGAAGCCGCGCGCGAGATCATGCTCGATATCGAAGAAGGTGCCGATATGGTGATGGTGAAGCCCGGGACGCTCTATCTCGACGTGCTGGCGCGGGTGAAGGAAGCCTGCGATCTTCCGGTGTTCGCCTACCATGTGAGCGGCGAATACGCGATGCTGAAAACCGCCGTGGCCGCTGGCCTGCTCGATGAGCGCGCCGCCACGCTGGAGACGCTGCTCGCCTTCAAGCGCGCGGGTGCCGATGCCATCCTCACCTATGCCGCGCGCGACGTGGCGCGCTGGCTGCGCGGTTAGCGATTATTCCGTAATTTCGATTTTGTTGTCGCCCGGCAGGTCGATGGTAGTGGTGTTACGCTCTTTATAGAACATATAGCCGCCCACAGCGATGATGAGGGCGAGGACGATAATCAGAAGGTTTTTGTTGTTCATGGCGTGCTCCTTGGTGAGCCACCATCATGAAGAATTCTGTGTTGGCAGG
>JBIISI010000012.1:0-41247 GCA_044341105.1 Rickettsiales bacterium
TAGGTGGTGTCGGTGAGCACACCGTTCGCCACCGCCAGCGGGCCCTCATGCATGATGAGGTAATGCTTGCCCACATCGGCGTAATGGCGGCTGAGCAGCGCGTAGGGGTAGAAATTCACCGGGGCGCTGCCGGTGTTTTTCACCGCGTAGTTGATGGTGAACATGTAATGCGCATCGAGGCTGATGGTTTTTTCAAACTGCAGGCCCTGCCCGTTATCCCAGCGCAGGGTGACGGGGGTTTCCGGCGTCAGCACGTCGCGGTCGGCCTGCCAGACGGAGCTGGCGGTGGGGGCTTTGGCATTGGCCGCCAGCACGCCCAGCTCGGCGAAATACGCATTGCTGTCGCCCACGGGCTTCAACAACTGCACCTCGCCGCTTTGCGCATCGAGCGACTCGCGGTAGGTGGCGAGGGTGAGCATGTCGATACGGCCACCGGTGAGGGCAATCGAGCCATGCAAACGCGGGCTTTCGATGCGGATGCGCGCGCCGCTGGCAGCGGGTGCTTTTGCGGTGGTGGCAGCGGCTTGCTTCACCTCGGCGGCGCGGGCTTCGGCGGCGGCTTCGCGCTTTTGCGCCTGCTCGGCAGCACGCACTTTCTGGCGCGGCGCTTCGTAGAAATACTGCCAGCCGGCCATGACCGCCGTGGCGAGCACGAGGGCGAGAATGAGGTTCTTGAAATCGGGGGCTTGGGGGGTCGGTTGCATGCGCTATTCTTTGGCCTTGGAAACGGGGGGTTCGGGAACGGGATCAACGCCGCTGCCGCCCCACGGGTGGCAACGGGCAAGGCGTTTTAGGGCAAGCCACCCCCCGGCGCAAGCCCCATGTCGGGCAATCGCCTCGTGCGCATAGTGCGAGCAGCTGGGCACAAAGCGGCAGGAGGGCGCCATGAACGGGCTGACCGCCACGCGGTAGACGAAAATGGGGAGCTGCAAAAGCGCCTTCATGCGCGGGCACTGTGGCTGAGGGCGCGCTGCATGGCCTCGCGCAGCGGGGCGATCCCGGCCACCGCCGCGCTCGGGTTGGCCTGCGCCAGTGCAATGAACACGTAATCGAACCCGTCGCGCGCGTGGGCGGGCAGCAGCTCGCGCACCAGCGCGCGCAGGCGGCGCTTGATGCGATTGCGCACCACCGCATTGCCGCATTTGGTGGTGACGGTGTAGCCCACCCGCGCGCCTGGCAGGCCCGATGGCCCACACCGCAGGATGAAATAAGGCGTGACGCTTTTATGCGCCCGGTTGAGGCGCAGGAAATCGGCGCGTTTTTTCAGGGTGGTGATGGGGGTGGGCGCGATCATGGCTAGCCTGTAGCATGGCGGGAGCAAAATGCGTAGCCCTCTAACGCGCAATGCCGCCCCATTGCTGGCGGCGGCATGCAACATTCGGTGAAGGGTGACCCTTCCCGGCCTTTACGCGCTGAGAACTTTGCGGCCTTTCGCGCGGCGGGCGGCGATCACGCGGCGACCGCCGACAGTGGCCATGCGCGCGCGGAAACCGTGGCGGCGTTTACGGACGAGCTTGCTGGGTTGGTAGGTACGCTTCATGGCGTGCTCCACTATTCATTGTGTTACTTTTTAAAGGAAGGGCTTTCTAAAAGCAGCCATGCGCCTTGTCAAGCATTCCTTGGCGCCGAGGCGGGCAAATGCCCCGGCCAATGAAAAAACACCATAATTCATGCACCTGCCGCCAGGTATGGGGCAAAGCCGCCTCTTGTTTTACGCCCCCATCTGCATTATAGCTGGTTGTTATGTTTACCTATCTTCGCTATTTCGCGGTCCTCAGCCTGTTGCTGGTGATTATCGGCGCGATCGCTTTATCGACCTATTTCAAGGAGATAAAGCAAAGCGAACTGCTTGATACCACCAATAAGCTCAGTATTGCTTCGCTGCAGAGCTTCACCGATACGATCTGGTACCGCTACGAAGAGGCCGTGCGCGCGGGCAATCCGGGTGCCTTGCCACAAATGCAAAGCGACGCCAAACAGTTCTTCTCGCGCCAGCCTTTCGCCAAAATCAGCATCGTCTCCCCCGCGGTGAACGCCCTGTATTACGGCTCGACCAATGCCTACGTGACCCACAAGGACATGAGCCGTGTCACGCTGTTCGACCTGCCCACCGTGCGCAACGGACAGGTGGTAAGCCGCCTGCTGCGCGACGTGTATGTGAGCGGCGGCAATGGCGGCGGCCAGCGCATGATGGTGCAGGTGATCCTGCCGCTGATGGATCGCGGCTACAACAACACCGTCGCGCAGGATTGCAAGCGCGGCATCAACCAGGCGCGCTGCCAGCCCCGGGCGCTGGTGGAAGTTTATATCGACATTACCGACGAATGGATCCAGCTGCGTTTCATGCAATACATGATTATCGGCACCATGATCGGCACCTTCATGCTGCTGATCGGCATGCTGCTCTTCACCTCGTGGCGCGCCGAATCCATCATCGCCCGCCAGCATGAGGTGAACCTGGAGCTGACCGCCGCCGCCGCCAGCGCCGAGGCCCAAAGCCGCGATAAATCGCAGTTCCTCGCCAGCATCAGCCACGAGCTGCGCACGCCGCTGAACGCCATCATCGGTTTCTCCGACATTATTAAAACCGAAGCGCGCCACCAGCTCGACAAGGTGTATCAGGACTATATCGACGATATCCATGCCTCGGGCCGCCACCTGCTGAGCCTGATCAACGATATTCTCGATTACTCGAAGGCCGAGGCCGGCAAGCTGCAGATCGAATGGGCGGAAACCGACGCCGCCAAGGTCATCCGCAACTCGCTGCGCATGGTGCTGCCGCGCGCGGAAACGGCGCAGGTCACGCTGGTCGAGGATATCCCGATCAACCATCTCGTGGTGGTGACCGATGCGAAAAAACTCAAGCAGGTGCTGCTCAACCTGCTGTCGAACGCGGTGAAATTCACCCCCGCCGGCGGTGCGGTGCGCTGCCAGGCATGGGAAGATGTGTTCAAGCAGCAATTGGTGATCCAGGTGCGCGATACCGGCATCGGCATCGCGCCAAAGGATATTTCCAAGGTGATGACCCCGTTCGGGCAGGTCGATTCCGCCCTGTCGCGCAAATACGAGGGCACGGGCCTTGGCCTGCCGCTTTCCAAAGCCTTCGTCGAGGCGATGGGCGGCAGCTTCCTGATCGAGAGCGAGCTGAACGTGGGCACCACCATTACCATCAGCGTGCCCAAGCAACCCAAAGACTGGAAAGGCGACGGCAGCATGCCGATCGACCAGGGAGGCGACGATGTCGCATCAAGCTGACAGCAAACCACGCCTCAGCATCCCGCAGTTTCGCGCCCGCAAAGGTGGCGAGAAGCTGGTGCTGCTGACCGCCTACACCGCACCGATGGCCGAGCTGCTTGACGCGCATTGCGATATGCTGATGGTCGGCGATTCACTTGGCATGGTGGTGTATGGGCTTGATTCCACCCTGCCCGTCACGCTGGAGATGATGATCGCCCACGGCGCGGCGGTGATGCGCCGGGCGAAGCAAGCCGCAGTGGTCGTCGACCTGCCGTTTGGCAGCTACCAGGCATCGCCGGAACAGGCCTTCCACAGCGCCGCGCGGCTCATGAAAGAAACCGGTTGCACCGCCGTGAAAATGGAAGGCGGCGCCGAGCTGGCCGAAACCGTGCGCCATCTCACCCGCCATGGCATTCCGGTGATGGGCCATGTCGGCCTCATGCCGCAGCATATGCACCAGCTGGGTGGCTTCAAAGCGCAGGGCATGACGGAAGAAAGCATGCAGCAGGTGCGCCGCGACGCGCGCGCCATTGCCGAGGCAGGCGCATTTGCCGTGGTGCTCGAAGGCATTGCCGAACCGCTGGCCGCCGAACTGACGCAGGAACTTTCCATTCCCACCATCGGCATCGGCGCCTCGCCCGCGTGCGACGGCCAGGTGCTGGTGGTCGACGATATGCTGGGCATGTTCACCCGCGCGCCGCGCTTCGTGAAACGCTACGCCGACCTGCGCGAAACCATCAGCAATGCCGCCGCGCAGTATGCGGCGGAAGTGCGCGGCGGGCAATTCCCCGGCGAGGCACAATGTTACGGCGTGGGTAGCGGGCCGAAGCTCGCCAAGAAATAGCTACATCGCACCGGGCGCTTTGGGTGCGCCCACATCCGACGGCGGGGCGTTGTTGGGCACCACATCGGGTTTGCCCTCGGCGCGGTCTTTGTCTTTCTGCGACTGGATCTGCTTCAATTCGGTTTCGACTTCCTGCAGCTTGCCCAGCCGCTCATCGACAAAATATTTCATGAAGTTCAGCTCACCCTGATCGTACTGGGTCGGGTCGTCGAGGATTTCCTTGATGATGCTGAGCGCCTCACCGAATTCACCGCGTTGCTCGTGCTCGAAGGCGGCGAGCTGCTGCGCCCAGAGCGGAATGCCTTTCACGCCACGCAGCTTTTCGGCCAGTTGCAGCGCCCGTGCACTGTCTTTCAGCTTGTGGCTGGCGAGGTAGCTCGCCTGCGTCACCCACCACCATTTTTCCTTGGCGCGGTCTTCGGTGTATTCATCGAGGAAATCGATCATGTAGCGCACATCGTCGCGGTTCTGGCTCTGGCTGAAATAATAGCTCGCCATCGACGGCAGGTAGTTCGATTCATGGTCGAGCCCGTCGAGCAGGTGGAACCAGTGATAGAGCTTATTGTAATCGTATTTGTAGAGCGCCGTGAAACGCCCGAACGTATCGCCGGAATTCTGGATATTGAGCGCGAGAAGGCGAAAAAATGCCTCTTCGTCGCCAAACGACAGGGCACGCACCGTGCGCTCGCCCGGCACGGCGGGCACGATGCCCATTTCCGGCATCACCGCGCGGCTATGCACCCAGAAAGCCCCCTGCCCGGCCAGCGCCAGAAGCAGCGCCGCAAGCGCGCCCTGCATGGCACGGTCACGCCGGAGATTCCAGCGCGCCTGCTTGCCACTGCTTCGCCAGAAACGCTTCATGCTAGAATTGCTTACGTTTGAAATCGATCACCGATGCCGCGAGCAGCAGCGGAATAAAGACGAGCGCCTGCAGCATAAACAACGTGAGGTCGTCGTAGGATTTTGCGCCGTAAATCAGCCACTGGCTTTTTGCGAAGAAATCGAGCCGCGGCACGATAGTGGAGATGGCCGCCATAATCCAGCGGGCACCGGCATTCACCTGCTCGGCCTCGAACAGCACACCGGTATGGGTGGTGGCCACGAAAAAGCCCATCATGCGCGAGAGGCAGTAAATCGCAAGGGACGCAAGCACAGTGCCCACCCCGCTACGCACCGTGAGCGCGGCAAACAGGGCGATGGAAACCACCAGCCAGCATTCGAGAATAAGGCTGAGCGACCAGAGCAGGTAGCCGGTCAGGTTGAGCGCGCCAATCACGTAGATCATGATGATGGTCGGCAGCACGAGGAGCGTGCCCACCGAGATAAAGCCCATCCAGTAGGAAAGCACCAGCGTGGTGCGCGAAATGGGACGCGAAAGCAGTACGTCGATCTCCCGCGCGTCGAAGGCGTTGCGCATGTGGAAGCCGATAAACACGATCAACCCGACCATGATGATGACGCGGGCGCTTGCGGCGCTGAACGACAGGGTCATCTGCTCGGTTTCGAGCATGGCGGTGGAGCCCAGCACGCTGGAGATATAGGCCGCCGCCAGAATGCCCAACAGCAGGCCGAAGAACAGGCGATCGCGCGTAGCGGTAAGCAGGACGTAGCGGATATTCGTTAGCATGTCAGCGCTCCTTAGCGGGCGTCTTCACGCTTGGGAAATAGCGGCCGCGGGTCGGTAGTGAAACGGTCGGTGATCGCGCGATCCACCTTGTGGCTGTTGCCATCGGGGCTGACGATCGTTGCCTTGATGAAAATAATCAGCTCGCGCTTGCCGTAGGATTCGTCGCGGCTTTTGAACGCGCTGCCGACGATCGGCAGGTCGGAAAGGCCGGGAACACCTTTGTTCTCGGTGGTCGAGGTATCTTCCATCAACCCGCCGATAATCATGATGCCGCCGGACTTCACTTTCATGATCGAATCGATTTCGCGCACCTCGATCACCGGCACCAGGATCTGGATGGGGGTCTGGCTGCTATCGGCATTGATGAAGTTACTTTGCGGGTTCAACGCATCGCCCACTTTGCGGGTGAGGGTCGGGCGCACGCTGAGGGTTACTTCTTGGCGGTCGAGATTGATGCTCGGCAGGATGTTCAGCACGATCCCGATCGGCACGGCCTGCGCGTCGCAGTTCACGGTTGAAGGCAGGGTTTGCGAGGTGCCGCCGGAGGTACTGACGACCTGCGCCTGATCCTGCTGGCAGTCGAAGAAGACTTCGTTGCGGGCGAAGGTCAGTACCGCCTGCTGGTTGTTAATGGCGTTCAGGCGCGGACTGGAAAGCGTGCGCGTGGTGCCGAACTGCTCGGTGAGCGTGACGACCGTATCGAGACCCAACCCGTCGACCCCGAACACGGCCCCACCATTGGTGGAGAAGTTAAAGTCGGTATTGCCGGAAGGAGTGTAGGTACCCGGTGCGAAGGAAAGCCCTTCGCGGTTGCCAATAAGCTTGTTCCAGTCGACCCCGGAGAGGAAATTATCGTTGAGCGATACTTCGACAATTTTTGCTTCGATCAGCACCTGCGCCGAGGCGTTGCGCGTCATCAGCGTAAGGAAGCGCTGAACCATCTCATGCTGGCGCTCGGTAGCGTTCGCCGAAAGAATGCCGGCCTGACGGTTGATGACAAAACCTTGTGCCGTCAACCCATTCGCACCGCCACCGGATGCGGCAGCCGCTGCGGCAGGCGCAGCCGCCATAGCACCATCGCTGCTGAGGGTGCCCGCCGCTCCCTGCGCAGCACTGCCCCCCTGCGGGAAGTAATTAAGGATTTCGGTGATGGATGCTTCGAGCGAGGCCCAAAGGTCGCTTTCGGCTTGCGAGGAGATGCTAGTTGCAGACCCGCTATTGCCGACACCGCCGCCGCCCACGCCGGAGCCGCCACCGGAACCACTGCTGCCACCACCGCTGGAGCTGCCGCCGCCCGACGAGCCACCGGAGCCACCGGAACCGCCGCTTCTGGAGCTGCTGGAGAGGATGCTGGTGCTAAGCGAGTAGCTGCTGGTCGAGGAACGAACAACGTTAATAAAGTCAAGGCTGTAGTTTTTGATGTAGGGCAGGTCACGCTCGACGCGCATGGCATTGCCCTTCACACTGTAGCGCAGGCCGCCGAGATCGGCGATGCGCTCGATCACTTCGTTGAACGGACGGTCGGTGGCGCGCAGGTTGATGCCCGCACCATCGAGCCCAGCACCGACTTCGATATCGACATTGGCAAGGCGGCCCAGCTCGAACAGCACGTCGCGCAGCGGCACGTCATCGGTCACGGCGATACTGACCAGCTTGGCGTTGGCAATTTTCGGCGGACGCGGCGCGGCCAGTACCTGCGCCAGGTCAGGAATCGGCGGCGTGCCGAGTTCGACTTCTGCTTCGGAGCCTTCCGGGAGCAGCTTCGTGGCTTTGTTCATGTCGCGATAATCCTGGCGCGTCAGCTGCTGCTGGCGATCCTGCATATCGCTAAGCTCGTCGTTTTTAGAAACGATGGGATAAGCGTCACAGCCCGCAAGCATCATCGCGGCATACATACACGCCATGCTGGCGGATAAAACTCGGCGAATGCTCACGCACACACTCCCATCAGGCAAAAATCATACGTTTATTGGTGGTAACAACATATGCTTTGCCCCACAACAGCTTTATATCACCGATTGCATTCCCTTGGGGATAAACCCTTCGATTATGACGCAGCGTGTTCACGGCAACACACCATACAATTTCCAGAACCCCTCGGGCACGGCCGGCACCACGACACACAATACCAGTGAGAAGGCCAGCGCCGGGCCGAACGGGAAGCGTTCGCTGCGACTGATGGCCTGCCATGCAAGGCCGGAAATCACCCCAAGCAGCCCGGAGAAAAATAGGAACGGCACGAAATTGGCGGCGTCGCCCAGCCAGGTGCCCGCCATGGCGAGGAACTTCACGTCGCCCATGCCCAGCCCGTCTTTGTTGCGGAAATAAAGGAAGCCATATTTAAGCGCGAGGCCGATGGCCAGCCCAGCGACTGCGCCCCCCGCCGCATGTTGCCATGGCATGCCCACCGACCATGCATAGAGGATGCCGAACACCCCCGTCGCGAGCTGCACCTCGTCGAGGATGATGTAATGTTCGAGATCGGTCACGATGATGGCCACCGTGCACCACCACAGCCCGGCCACGGCGAGCGCATGCGGGGTCAGGCCATACGCATACACGGCGGCGGCGGTACCGGCGGCGCAGGCCAGTTCGGTGAGCGGATAGCGCACGGAGATGGGGGTGCGGCAACGGCGGCATTTGCCGCGCCACCATGCCCATGAAACCATGGGCACCAGATCCTGAACCTGCAGGGCGAGGCCGCAGCGCGTGCATTGCGAGCGGGCGGCGCCGATTTTCTCGTCGCGCGGCAGGCGGTAGGTAACCAAGGTGAGGAACGAACCGATGCACGCGCCGCAAAATGCGGCAAACAGCCAGACCACGGGGTGGTGCGGATCGAGGGTGGCGAGGGTTATGGTCACGGCGGGTTGCGCTCTTGGTAGTCGGGCTTGTTTTGGCCAAATGCTGCGGATTCCGGTTGCGTTATCCACCGCGTCATGGCAAATCATCGCCACCCTACTCTATGTAGTAGGCAGACGCCACCCTTAAGATGGCGGCAAGCGAATGCATAGGCAATGAAATGACTAAAATCATCGCGATCGCCAACGATCATGCCGGTGTCCTGTTAAAACAGGCGCTTCTACCGGTTGTGCGCATGGCGGGCTACGAAGTGCTCGATCTCGGCACCGATAGCGACGCTTCGGTCGATTACCCGGATTATGGGTTCGCCGTGGCCCAGCGCGTGGCCAGCGCCGAAGCCAGGTTTGGTATTGCCATCTGCGGTTCCGGCATCGGCATTTCCATGGCGGCCAACCGCGTGCCCGGCGCGCGCTGCGCGCTGTGTTTCACGCCCGAAATTGCGGCGCTCGCCCGCCAGCACAACGATGCCAATATTCTGGCGCTCGGCGCGCGGCTGATTAGCGAAGCCGACGCCGTGCGCGTGCTGCAAACCTTTTTAACCACCGCCTATGAAGGCGGCCGCCACGCAAACCGCGTGGCCAAACTCGCGTAAGGAGCCCCCCATGACCGCCACCGCCAAGAAACTCGAGGAATCCATGACCAACGCTTATTTCACCCAAGACCTCGCCAGCGCCGATGCCGAACTGTTCGCTTCGATCAAAAACGAGCTGGGCCGCCAGCAGCACCAGATCGAGCTGATCGCGAGCGAGAACATCGTGAGCAAAGCGGTGCTCGATGCGCAAGGCTCCGTGCTGACCAACAAATACGCCGAGGGCTATCCCGGCAAACGCTATTACGGCGGCTGCGAATTCGTCGACGTGACCGAGCAGATCGCGATCGACCGCGCCAAGCAACTGTTCAACTGCGCCTACGCCAACGTGCAGCCCAACTCGGGCAGCCAGGCCAACCAGGGCGTGTTCAACGCGCTCATCAAGCCGGGCGATACCATTCTCGGCCAGTCGCTGGCAGCGGGCGGGCACCTCACCCATGGCGCGGCGGTGAACCAGTCGGGCAAAATTTACAACGCCGTGCAATATGGCGTGCGCGAAGACAACCACCTGCTCGATTACGAAGAAATCGAGCGCCTCGCGAAGGAACATAAACCCAAACTCATCATCGCGGGTTTCTCGGCCTATCCGCGCGTGGTCGACTGGGCGCGCATGCGCCAGATCGCCGACGCCGTGGGCGCGTACCTGATGGTCGATATGGCGCACGTGGCCGGGCTGGTGGCCGGTGGGTCGTATCCCTCGCCGCTGCCGCACGCGCATGTGGTCACCACCACCACGCACAAAACGCTGCGCGGCCCGCGCGGCGGCATGATCCTGAGCAACGTGCCGGAACTGGTGGTCGGCAAGACCATGCAGGGCAAAGACCAGACGCTGGAGATGGCCATCAACAGCGCTATTTTCCCCGGCATTCAGGGCGGCCCGCTGATGCATGTGATCGCCGGCAAGGCGGTGGCGTTCGGCGAGGCGCTGAAGCCGGAATTCAAGGCCTATGCGCAGGCCGTGGTCGATAACGCCCGCGCGCTGGCCGAGGTGCTGAGCGCACGCGGCCTGAACATCGTCTCCGGCGGCACCGACAACCACCTTGTGCTGGTCGATCTGCGCCCGAAAAACGTGACCGGCAAAGCCGCCGAGCACGCGCTCGAGCGCGCCGGCCTTACCTGCAACAAGAACGCGATTCCGTTCGACCCCGCCTCGCCCTTCGTGACCAGCGGCGTGCGCCTTGGCACCCCGGCGGGCACCACGCGCGGCTTCGGCGTGAGCGAGTTCAAACAGGTCGGCGAGCTGATCGGCGACGTGCTGGACGGCTTAAGCCAAAATCCGGAAGACGAAGCAGCCAACGCCGCGGTGGAAAAAGCCACCTTCGTGAAAGTGCGCGTCCTGACGGATGCGTTCCCCATTTATCCATAGGTAATGTGTGCGCTGCCCATTCTGTAACCATGAAGATACGCAGGTGAAAGATTCGCGCCCGTCGGATGACGGCAGCTCGATTCGCCGCCGCCGCTTTTGCCCGGCATGCGATTCGCGTTTCACCACGTTCGAGCGCGTGCAGATCCGCGAGCTGACGGTGATGAAATCGACCGGCGAAAAACGCCCGTTCGACCGTGACAAAGTGGCGCGCTCGATGATGGTAGCGCTGCGCAAACGCCCGGTCGACGAGGATGTGGTGGAAATCGCCATCAACCGCATCGTGAAACAGCTCGAGGCCGATGCCGAATCGGACATCACTACCAAACGCATCGGCGAACTGGTGATGGCCGAGCTGAAGAAAATCGACGCGGTCGCCTATATCCGCTACGCCAGCGTCTATAAGGATTTCGGCGACGCGAAGGCGTTTGAAAGCTTCGTCGAGAAATTGTAATGGCGCCCGCCGCCACGCTTGACCGTCACTTCCTGCACTATGCCTGCCGATTGGCCGCGCGCCATCTGGGCCGCACCGCGCCGAACCCGAGCGTGGGCTGCGTGATCGTGCGTGAGGGGCAGGTACTGGCCGCCGCCACCACCGCCCCCGGCGGCAGGCCCCATGCCGAGGCGCAGGCCCTCGCCCGCTGCGATGCGCGCGGGGCCACGGCTTATGTCACGCTCGAGCCCTGCGCCCATCACGGCAAAACCCCTCCCTGCGCGCAGGCGCTGATCGATGCCGGTATCGCCCGCGTGGTCTATGCCTGCGAGGATGCCGACCCGCGCGTGGCCGGGCGCGGCGCGGCGATGCTGCGCGCAGCGGGCGTGGCGGTGGAGCAGCACAACCTGGCCGAGGCCGATGCGCTGCAGCGCGGCTTTTTCCGCCGCGTGCGCCATGGCCTGCCGGAAGTGACGCTGAAACTCGCCACCAGCGCCGACGGCAAAATGACCAACCCAAGTGGCGAGCGCTGGATTACCGGCACGGCAGCGCGCCGGCACGGCCACGCCCTGCGCCTGCAGCACGAGGCGCTGCTCACCGGCATCGGCACCGTGCTGGACGACGACCCGCAACTGAACCTGCGCCTGCCGGGCATTGCGCATGCGTTACCGCGCATCGTCTGCGACCGGCATTTGCGCCTGCCGCTTGCCTCGCAGTTGGTGCGCAGCGCCGAGTCCCAGCCGGTATGGGTGATGACCACCGCCGAGGCCGTGGAACAACGCGCCAGCCATGCCACCGACCTGCGCGAACGCGGGGTGGTGCTGCATGTGGCGGAAGACGCGGCGCTGCCCTTGCGGGCCGTGCTGGAAGCGGTGGCGGGCGCAGGCATCAACCGCCTGCTGGTCGAGGCCGGGCCGGTGCTATCGGCAGCATTTTTACGGGAGCAATTGGTCGACACACTGTTCTGGTACCGGGCCCCAACCACGCTCGGCGGCCCGCAAACCGCCCTCGAGCGCGCGTTAGAGAAAATAAATGCCTCGGCCGCACGGCCGCAGTTTTTGCTAGGCGGGGATGGGCTGTCGGTCTATGAACTCGCCTCATGTTTACCGGACTAATCCATAGCATGGGCGAGATTCGCCGCGTCGACCAGCGTGGCGACCGCCTCATCACCATCGCGATGGGGCAACCCTTCGCCGCCGCCATTGGCGATTCGATCGCCTGCAACGGCGTGTGCCTTACGGTGGTGAAGCTGAACGGGCAGGAATTTAAGGTGTCGCTGTCGGCGGAAACGCTCGCCTGCACCACGGCCGAACAGTGGGCGGTGGGCGACCGCGTGAACCTTGAGCCCGCGCTGGCTGTGGGCGACCGGCTGGGCGGGCATTTCGTTTCCGGCCATGTCGATGGGCTGGGCAAAGCGCTGAGCGCCACGGCCAGCGGCGATTCCACCGTGTGGGAATTTGAAGCGCCTGACGCGCTCGCCAAATTCATCGCCGCGAAAGGGTCGATCACCGTCGACGGTGTTTCGCTCACGGTGAACCGCGTAGAAGGCAACCGCTTTTTCGTGAACATCATTCCGCATACCAGCGCGGTGACGGGGTTTTCGTCGCTGAAGGTGGGCAATGCGGTGAACCTTGAGATCGACATGCTGGCGCGTTATGTCGCCCGCCTGCAGGAGTATGCATGAGCCAGCTTTCCTCCATCGAAGACATCATCGCCGACGCCCGTGCGGGGAAAATGTTCATCCTCGTCGATGACGAAGACCGCGAGAACGAAGGCGACCTGATTATTCCCGCCAGCTTCGCCGACACGCAGGCGATCAATTTCATGGCGAAATACGGGCGCGGGCTGATCTGCCTCGCGCTCGATTCGGCGCAGGTGCAGCGCCTTGGCCTGCCGCCCATGGCGCGCCACAACGAAAGCCGCCACAAAACCGCCTTCACCGTGTCGATCGAAGCGCGCGAGGGCATCTCGACCGGCATTTCCGCCGCCGACCGCGCCCGCACCGTGGCGGTGGCCAGCAACCCGCAGGCGCTGAATACCGACATCGCCAGCCCCGGCCATATCTTCCCGCTCGAAGCGCGGACCGGCGGCGTGCTGGTGCGCGCGGGCCATACCGAAGCGGCGGTCGACATTGCGCGGCTGGCAGGCCAGCACCCGGCGGGCGTGATCTGCGAGATCATGAACGATGACGGCACCATGGCGCGCCTGCCCGAGCTGCTGAAATTCGCCGCCGAGCATGGGCTGAAAGTGGGCACCATTGCCGATTTGATCGCCTATCGCCGCCGCGCCGAAAAACTGGTGCAGCGCCTGACGCACACGCAGTTGCACACCGCGCATGCGGGCAGTTTCACCTGCATCGTCTATGCGCAAAGCCCGGAATATGCCGAGCATATCGCGCTGGTGAAAGGCGAGATCGAGGCCGACGCGCCGACGCTGGTGCGCATGCACGCGCATGATTTCCTGAGCGACGTGCTGGGCGACACGGGCGCAGGCCGCGCCGGGGTGCTGGCCAATGCCATGCGCATGATCGACGCGGCGGGCAGCGGCGTGGTGGTGCTGCTGCGCGAGCCGAAACCCAGCGCCGTGAGCGACGCGGCGCGCAGCCGCTCGGGCGAGCAACCCGCAAGCCCCGCCCTGCGCGATTACGGCATTGGGGCGCAAATCCTGCTCGATCTGGGCGTGAAACGCATGCAACTCATCACCAGCCAGCCGAAAATGATTGTCGGACTGGAGGGTTATGGGCTAGAGATCGCCGGCCATACGGAACCCCGCCACGCTTAAAGGCTGCTCAATGAAACCGGTACTGATTGTTATTTCCCCTTATTATGCCGAAATTTCGGCGCATCTGCGCGCCGGGGCCGAGGCCGCGCTGAAGGCGGCGGGCCTTGCCTATACGGTGGTGGAAGTACCGGGCGCGCTGGAGATTCCGGGCGCGATTGCCATCGCCCATGCGAGCGGCAAATTCTCGGCCTATGTGGCGCTGGGCTGCGTGATTCGCGGCGAAACCTCGCATTATGACATTGTCTGCAACGAAAGCGCGCGCGGGCTCGGCCTGCTTGGCAGCATGGAACGCGCGGCGATCGGCAACGGCATCCTCACCGTGGAAAACGAGGAGCAGGCCATTCTCCGCGCCGATCCGGCGCAGGGCAACAAAGGCGGCGAAGCCGTGCAGGCCGCGCTGTGTCTCGCCGCCCTCAAAGCCAACTGGGAGGTCGCGTAATGACCAGCCCGACCCCCCGCACGTCACTCATGCGCAAACGCGCCGCGCGCCTTGCCGCCGCGCAAACGCTCTACGCCCGCGCCCTCACCCACAAGCGCACCAAGCCGGAGGTGCTGATCGCGCAGGTGCTGCAAAGCTGGAAAGACAGCAAAACCGCCGAAGCCGCCGACCTGCCCTACGACACGCAGCCGGAAGCGGCGCTGACCAGCAAGCTGGTGCTGGCCGCGATCGAGCAGAAAGACCCGATCGAAGCGGCCATTGATGGGCTGATCCTGCCGCAATGGAAAAAAGAACGCATGAGCCTGCCGCTGCTTTCGGTGCTGCGCACGTTCGGTGCCGAGGCCCTCGCCTTCCCGAGCAAAGCGCGCGGCATGCTGGTGGAGGAATACACCGAAGTGGCGGCGCAGCTGATCGACCAGAACGAGCTGGCCTATGCGCATAAAGGCTTCAACCTGCTGCTGGATGCGCTGCGCGCATGATGCGCGAGGGCGACATCATCGCCCTGTTCGCGCCGCTGGCGGCGGAAGAAACGGGCGCATTCGGCCTGCGCGACGACGCGGCCTGCCTGCACCCACCGGCAGACCAGCAACTGGTCATCACCACCGATAGCGTGATCGAGGGCGTGCATGTGCTGGCCGGTGCAACGCCACAGCAATGTGCCGCCAAGCTGCTGCGCCGCAACCTCTCCGACCTCGCGGCGATGGGGGCCACGCCATGGCGATACACACTGAACCTGCATGCCCCGCGCGAGCTGGACGATGACTGGTTCGTGCAATTCGCGCAGGCGCTGCAACGCGAGCAGGCGCAGTTTGCCATCACCCTCGCGGGGGGCGACACCACGCGCGGCGGCGAGCGCGTGCACCTCACCCTCACGGCGCTGGGGCTGGTGGCGGGCGCGCCCCTCACCCGCAGCGGCGCGCGCGCGGGCGACACGCTTTACGCCAGCGGCACGATCGGCGACGCCGCGCTTGGCCTTGCGATGTTGCAGGCCGACGCTGTCGCGCTGGGGCCATGGGTGGAACGCTACCATTATCCCCGCCCGCGCATCGCGCTCGGCAAGGCGCTGCACGGTATCGCCACCGCCGCGCTCGATTGCTCGGACGGGTTGCTGAAAGACGTTGCACGGTTATGCGCGGCGAGCGGCATGGGCGTGGAATTGCAGCGCGACGCGGTGCCGCTTAGCACCGATAGCGCCGCGTTGATCGCCAACGCGCCGGGCACCGAAGCGCGCGATGCGATCTGGCAAATGATCCTCGGCGGTGGCGACGATTACGAATTGCTTTTCACCGCGCCGCCAAGCGCGGCAGGCGACCTGCAGAACATCGCGCGGTTCCTGCAATTGCCCCTCACACCAATTGGCACGGTAAGCGCGCAGGCGGGCTGTTATTACCGCAGCGAATCCGGGCTGCATGCGTTCGGCCACGAAGGCTGGGAACATTAAGCCTTAGCGGCCGAGATTGCGTGGGTCGATCTGGCGGCCGGGCGCGTTGAAGCGGCCCAGATTGCCCATGATCTGCTCGATCATGGTCATGCTGCGGCCTTCGGTCGGCGTGGTTTTCTGCACCATGCTCACGTCGCGCGCTTTTTCCTGATCAACCCCGTCGATGCTGGCGATGGTGTCGTTGTCATCGAACGTCACTTTCACCACTTTCTGCTCGATCACTTCGGTCGGCAGCATGCCCTGTGTTTCCTGTTTTTCGCTGATGTAATACCAGGTTTTCTGGCCGTAGCGCGACTCGGCGCTCGGGCTGCCCAGCAGCGCCGCCACGTCTTCGCTGCGGCTCTGGCCGATCACCAGTTGCGACAGGTCGGCCGTGTCTTCGTTGTGGCCGCGCGTGTTCACAATCGGCGAACAGCTTGCGGCGAACAGCAGCAGCGCTATAAGGGTGGCACAAGGACGCATGAATGGTTTCATTTCTCACAGCATGGTTTGGCAAGGCACGCCCCGCGGGCGTCGATGCCAGCTATATAGCACTCGTCGCGCAGGCGCGAAATCCCTTTTTCTATGACGCGCTTTCGGTGCCCGACACGATCGACGGGCGGTTTGAAATGATCGTGCTGCATTTGTTTCTGCTGCAGAACCGTTTGTTGAATGATCCCCAAAATACCGAATTCGCGCGCATGGTTTCCGAAGCGTTTTTCGACGATATGGACCGCACCATCCGCGAATTCGGGGTGATGGATGCCGGGGTTGGCAAACGCGTGAAACGCATGGGCAAAGCCTATCATGGCCGCCTCCAGGCCTATGGCGCGGCGCTGGCCGACCGCGAAGCCCTGCGCGCCGCGCTGGCGCGCAACCTGTATGGCACCATCGAAGCGGGCGACGTGACACTGCTCGATGGCATGATCGCCTACATGCAGGCGCAGCAGGCCACGCTGGAAGCCACCGACACCGCCACCATCCTCGCCGGGGATTACGCCTGGCCGAGCCCGCGGAAGTAGAAAATCTCTTTCAGCTTCACCAGCGAATACAGCGCATTCAGATAGGGCGTACTGACTTCCAGCCATTTGCCGATCTCGCGCACCACGCCCACAATCGCTTCGATCTCGGTGGCACGCCCGGCTTCCATGTCCTGCAGCATGCTGGTTTTGTGGCCGCGCATTTTCGCCGCCGCATCGACCCGCGCCTTGATGGTTTGCGACAGCTCGATGCCGAGCTTATCGGCAATGAAGCGCGCCTCGTTCATCACCGCACTCACGAGGTCGATATCGCGGTAGCCTTCGGCGATCTGGTCGATGGTGCCATGGGTGAGCGCGCTGATGGGGTTGAACGAAATATTGCCCCAGAGTTTATGCCAGATGCTGGTGCGGATGGATTCGCTCAGCACCGGCCCGAAACCCGCATCATTCAGCGCCGCGCCAAGGCGTTGCAGGCGCGGGCTGATGCTGCCATCCAGCTCGCCGATATGCAGGCGGCGCTGCAGTTCGGGCACATAGGTGATTTCGCCGGGCGCAACCAGCGAGCCCGCCAGGTAATTGACGCAGCCGATAATACGCACCGGTTCAATGCTGCGCGCAAGGATACCCTCGGGATCGAGGCTGGCGAAATGCCGCCCGTCGAATTCGCCGCCATGCTGCTGGAAATACCACCAGGGAATGCCGTTCACGGCGGGCACGATCATGGTGGCGTCGTCCATCATCGGCGGCAAATGCTCGACCGTGTCCGGCAACTGGTAGGATTTGGTGGTGAGCAGCACCGCGTCGTGCACGCCCGCGTCGCGCCCGTGGGCGACCGCGCGCACCGCGCCCTGCCAATGCTCGCCGGCGCTGCTGGTCAGGCTCAGCCCCGTGCTTTGCAACGCCGCAAGCTGCCGCCCGCGCGCAATAAACGTGACGTCATGGCCTGCCTTCTGCAGCAAGCCGCCAATCTGGCAGCCCATAGCGCCAGCACCTATGATCGCAATTTTCATGAAGCGCACCTAGCCCGAGGGCGCACCAAAAATCAAGCCGAGACAGGCTCGAGGCTGGGCGGGAAACTGATGGCGGCCAGGCGCTGGGTGGCCACCGTATAGGCGCTGGTACCGCGCGCCTCGCCAAGGCCGGGGCTTTTGCGCCCGGTTGGGGCATCGCTCTCGCGGCGCGGCAGGGGCAGTTCGGCCTGCTCGGCCTGTTCTGCGTCGGCGGTGGCGGTGGCCCCCGGCATGGCGGGTTGTTGCGCCATCACCTGTGCGGTGAACTGCGCCACCTGCGGCAGGTTGATTTGCGGCAAGGCGCGCTCGGGCATGGGCGCGGCCTGCGCCTGCTGGCCCGCCTCGCGCGTTGGCACTTTCCAGAATTCCGGATCGGGCAGGATCTCGGCCCGCTCGGGCAGCGGCGGGTAAAGCCGGGACTGGGCGCGCTGCTGCGGCGTTTGGGTGCTGTAGGGGCTGGGCGCGCCGGTGCCGGGCACGGCGATCGCCGTCACCTGCTGCGATGCCGGCAATGCTCCGCTGCCCGCCGCAGGGGCGGTCAGGCTCGCCGTCTGGGCCGCAGAAGACTGCGGCAACGCCGTGCTGATCGAAGGTAACATGCCTAGCTCAATATTGCTTTTATTTATATATTAGGATCTAATATACCAGAAAGCCGGGTCTTTTGCCAGCCCGTTAGGATTGGTTAAGCCATTTTAACCAGATTGTCACGATAGCTTCATTTTACTTTGGCGGGCGGAGCGCTAAGACCAAGCGCATGAAATTATCCGTCCTCAGTTGGATCCTCTGCGTGCTTGGCCTGATCGGCCTGCTGGCCTGGAGCGGCATGCGCTATGGCGGCGTGAGCGCCCCCGCCACCGCCGAAAGCGGCAACGCCCTGATCGGCGGGCATTTTACGCTGGTGGACGGCAGCGGCAAACCCGTGACCGACAGCGATTTCCGCGGGCGTTACATGCTGGTCTATTTCGGCTTCACCCATTGCCCGGATATCTGCCCGACCACCCTGCTCACCATGCAAAACGCGCTCGACGGGCTGGACGGCAAGGCAAAAAAAATCACCCCTGTTTTCATTACCTTAGACCCGGAACGCGACGATGCGAACGCGGTCGGCGCCTATGTATCGCATTTCGGCGAGCGCATGGTGGGGCTGACCGGCAGCGCCGAACAGATCCGCGCCGCCGCCGACGCCTACAAAGTGTATTACCGCAAGGTCGAGCAGCCCGATTCCGCGATGGGCTACGTGATCGACCATTCCGGCTTTATCTACCTGATGGGCCCCGATGGCCGCTACCTGAAGCATTTTCCGCACGGCATTGCCGAACAATCGTTGACCGAGGCACTAAACGCCGCAATAAGGTAGCGCATGCGTTACCTTCCCCTGCTTCTTGCTTTTCTTCCCACCTTTGTATTGGCCGCGCCGACCGTGCACGACGCCTGGGCACCGCCCTCGCTCAGCCAGCCGAATGGCGTGGCGTTCCTCACCCTCACCGCCGACCGCGATGACCGCCTCACCGAGGTGCGCTCCGATTGCTGCGCGGCGGTCGAGATCCACACCCATGAAATGGATGGCGACGTGATGCTCATGCGCCGCGTGAAGGATGGGGTGACAGTGAAAAAGGGCGAGACCATCACCTTCCAGCCGGGCGGGTTGCATGTGATGCTGATCGGCCTGAAAGCCCCGCTGAACGACGGCGACACCCTGCCGCTCACGCTGCGTTTCGCCTCGGGCGAGGACGTGGCGACCACCGCCGCCGTGAGCCGCCAGCGCCTGCGCGAGCAATTGCAGCATAACGCGCACGGGGCCCATGGGGCGCACCACTGATGCGCGACTTATTCAAACAATATTTGCCTGCCAGCCTGGCCGATAAACCCACCCGCCGCGGGCTGATGTTCGTGCTTTCCTCGCCCTCGGGCGCGGGCAAAACCACCCTCTCGCGCAAATTGCTGGAAGAGGAAAAACAGGTGCGCATGTCGGTATCGGTGACGACGCGCAAACCCCGCCCCGGCGAGGTCGATGGCCGCGATTACCATTTCATCGACGACGCCACCTTCCGCGGCATGGTCGAGCGCGACGAGCTGCTCGAACACGCGGTGGTGTTCGACCATTATTACGGCACGCCGCGCAAGCAGGTGATGCAGGCGCTGGAAGACGGGTTCGACGTGCTGTTCGACATTGACTGGCAAGGCACGCGCCAGCTGGCCGAGCGCTGCAAGGAAGACCTCGTGAGCGTGTTCATTCTTCCTCCCTCGCTGGAAGAGCTGGAAGGCCGCCTGCGCCGCCGCGCGCAGGATAGCGACGACGTGGTGAAAAAACGCATGGCCCGCGCCATCGACGAGATTTCACACTGGGAAGAATACGATTACGTGACGGTGAACGACGAGCTCGATTTCGCCATGAAAAACATCCAGAGCATTCTGTATGCCGAGCGTTTCAAGCGCTGGCGGCAGCTCGATATCGGGCATTTCGTGAACGCGCTATGCGCCAAGCGCCCGGCCTAGCCGCGCGAACATCGCAAGGTCGCAATGCTCGGCGCGCAGCGTCGGATCAATCCCCGCTTTTTCGCATAGCGCTTCGCCGCCCAGCGGCTTCAGCGACTGGCGCAGCATTTTGCGGCGATGGTTGAAGGCGCTCGCCACCACGCGCTCGAGGCTGGCGAGCGGCACATCCTCGCGCGGGGCATCGAGGAAGCGCGCATGCAGGATGCTGGAGATGACCTTCGGCGGCGGCGAAAACGCCCCCGACGGCACATCGAACATGATGGTCGCATCGCAATACTGGTGCAACAGCACCGACAGGCGGCCATAGGCGTCGTCGCCCACGCGCGCGACCATGCGCTGCGCCACTTCTTTCTGCAGCATCACCGTCATGCGCTGCAGGGCCGCGGTACCATGCTGCGCCACGTCATGCACCCAGTTCACGATCAGTTGCGTGCCCACATTATAAGGCAAATTGGCGATCACCGCGCGCGGCGCAGGCGCGAGTTCGGCGAGTGAGATGTTGAGCGCGTCGGCCTCGTGCAGGTGGAAGCGGCCGGGGTAATAATCGGCCAGCGGCGTGAGGGCGGCGATGCAGCGCGAATCTTTCTCGACCGCGTTCACGCTGGCGGCCGCGCTCTCTAAAATGGCGCGGGTAAGGCCGCCGGGGCCGGGCCCGATCTCGACCACATGCACGCCTTCCAGCACGCCCGCCGCACGCACGATTTTCGCCAGCAGGTTGATGTCGGTGAGAAAATGCTGGCCGAGCGACTTCTTGGTCGCCAGCCCGTAAAACTCGATCGTATCGCGAATGCTAGGAAGCATCCGCTGGCCCACGTTTGATTTCAATGAACGCATCGCGCTTCAGGTTGCGCATGTGCTTTTGCGCTTCCAGCTCGATCTTCTCGTTGAACAGCGCACGGCGCACTTCGGCGGCGGGCGGCACATTGCCCAGCGCCGGGTCGATGCGCTCGCACAGCGTGAACAGGCGCACGGCGGTTTCATTAATCATCGGCACGCTGGTTTCGCCCACATTCATATGGGTGACGAGGGATTTGAGTTCGCCCGGAAGGCCGCCCACATTGGTGCGCACAAACTGCGCCTTCGCCGCCATATCGGGCACGCCTTCTTCCATGCAGCTGCCGGGGTTGGCGCGCACCGCTTCGGCCTGCTCGCGCAGGGCCAGCATGCTGGCCTGGTCGCGCGTTTTCGGCAGCGGAATCGCCACTTCCTTGATGGCCACTTCCGTCGAATCGGGCACTTTCTTCGCGGTGCGGCGCTCGAGCAATTGCACGATCTGGTAGGTGTTCATGCTTTTCAGCGGCGGGCTCACCTGCCCCGGCTGCAGGCCGCGCAGGGCCTGCTGCATGGTGGGCTGGAGCTTGTCTTCCTCGACCCAGCCGGGCGGGCTGAAGCGCACGTCGCGCCGGTCGGTGAGGCCCATGGCAAGGCTCATCATATCGGCGCCACCCCGGATTTTCTGCGCCAGCGATTCGGCAAGCGCCGCTTGTTTGGCTTCCTCTTGCGGGCTGGCGATGAAAATCGACAGCGCGGCGAGGCGAATTTCCGGCACGCCCGGATCGGCGGCGGCGGCGGCCTGCGCGCGGGCAATTTCATCCTGCGAGATGCTCACTTCGCGGCGAAGCTTGCGCTGCACCACTTTGCTCCACGCGATCTGCGCCTTGAGCTGGGCTTCGAGCGAACGCACCGACAGGCCGCGCTTTTCCAGCATCTCGCGCAGCGAACCAGGCGGCAGGCGGCGGCCTTCCTCCATGCGCGCCATGGCGGCATCGAGCTCTTCTTTCTTCACCGTGATCGACAGGCGCTTGGCTTCCTGCATTTGCAGGGTTTCATCGACCAGCCCCTCGATCACGCGCGGTTCCATGCGTGCCAGATTTTCGGGCGTGGGGGGAATGTTGTTGCTCATCACCAGCAGGTCGCGACGGGCTTCCACGTCGGCGGTCGAGATGATGTCGTCGTTGACGATGGCGGCGATGCCGACGCGCTCGGCCTGCGCCGGGGCGGCCAGCAGCAGCATCGCTATCAGAAGAACCCGTTTAGTTGTCACCGAACTCTCCAAGGTTTTTGAAGCCGATGCGCAGCGTGAACTGCGTATTGGGCTCGATATCGCGGTCGCGCGTGTAAGTCCGCAGCGTCTGCAGCATCAGGTTAAAGCACTCGTTGCGATAAAGCAGTCCGGCGCTACTCGCAACCATTTGATCGAGGGCGAGGTCGCGCCGCGCCCCGCCATAGATCGTCCATTCGTCGGTAATCGGCATGCTGGCATTGACGATCCCCTCCTCGCTATCGGCAATGTAGCGGTTGTTGCTGAGCGAGCGGTACACCCCGTCGAAATTGAGCCACGGGCGCTTGAAGCCCAGCGTAAACTCGCTGCGGTTGGCGACGAAATCGCTGCGGTTCACGGCAAAACGGTAGCCCACATTGAAGGGCCGGTAATCGAGCGCGACACGCCCGATCACGTCGGACGCGTTCTCGCCGGGGGTGGTGGAATTGGGAAACGGGGTTTCGTCGTCGACATTGTAGGCCTGGCCGAGCATGGTGTCGATCGCCTGACCGGTGCCGAACAAATACTGGCTGCGGAAACCATAGGCGAAGCGCGAGCCGGAATCGACCGTATCGAGCCCCGGCATGCGGTTCAGGCTGAACAGGTTGGTGTCGGTCAGCTCGATCAGCGAGTTGTCTTCGTTGGGGATTTCATCCGGGTTGTTGCCGGTGGTCTGCGCCACAGCCAGCATGATCGGCTCGATGGTCATGGCATCGCTGCCGAAGCTGCGAATCATGGGGTAGCGCCATTCCAGCGCCGCCTGCGGAATGGTGCGCGCTTCATTGCCGTCATACAGCGTGCTGCCACCGTTGATCGGCACGCTTTCCACGCGGTAGAGATCCTGCCGCACATTGGCAGTGGCGGTGAATACATGGCCGTTGTCGGTCACCACCGGCAGGGTGGCCCCGGTGGTCATCGACAGGCGTTGCTGGTCGACCCCCTCTTTGCGGGTGAGCGACTGGGCGTTGGCGAACGCATGCAGCTTCAGGCCGCTCTCGTAGGGATCGGTTTCGTAATAGCCTTCAAGCGTGGGCAGCACGAGTGGGGTGGTATCCGAATCATCGGTTGCGCGCAGGCCCTGAATGGCGAGGCCTTGGGCCAAACCGTA
The DNA here is from genome assembly GCA_044341105.1 of Rickettsiales bacterium. Lineage (GTDB taxonomy): Bacteria > Pseudomonadota > Alphaproteobacteria > Rickettsiales > UBA3002 > QFOX01. The sequence goes on from JBIISI010000012.1 coordinate 23,228, forward strand.
ATTGCGGTTCTGCGCCGCTTCGCCATATACGCGGCTAAAAAGCACGCGCTCATCGCCAAAGCCATAGCGGCGCAGGTAGGTATCGTCGGTCGAGCGGGCGATATCGAAACCCACGCGGGCATAATCATCGACCCATTTGGTGCCATCGGCATAGATATGGCCGCGGAATTCCTTGCCATCGGTCGGGTTACCCTGCGCGTCAAGCTGGTCGGGGAAGGTGCCCGAGAAACGCATATTGTAGCTGCCCGTATCGGTCAGTTGCCGGTAATCGCCTTCCAGCAGCGGGTCTTCATCGCTCACGTACCACGGGGTGAGGGTGATGTCGCGATCGGGGGCGATGCGCCAGTAATAGGGCGCTTTCACCACCAGCCCCAACTGGCTGCTGTTGGAGTAGCTGGGGGTAAGAAGCCCGCTTTTCGCATCGGCATCCGGCGTGGGGTGCGACAATATAGGCGTGTAGAACATGGGCACGCCGAACATTTCCATGTGCGCGTCCTTGTAGCGCACTTTCTCGTCGGCCTCGTCGATCTGCACATCGGACGCGAGCAACTGCCAGAACGGCGCACTGCCCTCGCAGAGGTTACACGGGGTATAGGCAGCCTGTGACAGCTCGGTGACGTTCTGGTTGACCTTGCGCGCTTCGGCGGCAGCGAACACGGAATTATCGATCAGCCGCGCGCGGAAATTGCGGATCACCCCCTCTTTCATGTCGTCTTTCAGTTCGACATAATCGGCGAAATACACGTCGCCATTGGGCTGCAGGATGCTGACATCGCCGGTCGCCTTCATGAGGTTGCGCTGCTGGAAATAGGTGAGCTGCGTGGCGTTCACCACGAAGCCGCCCTGCACCACCTGCACATTGCCATGCGCCACCACGATGGCGTTTTGCTGGTCGTAGCCCACCTCGTCGGCCTCGAAGGTGATCGGCTCGTCATCGCGCAGGTTCATCTCCGGCATGGGCACGACGGCGCCTTTGGGCGAGGTTTCATCGTCCTCGTCGAGGTCGCTTGCATCATACAGGCTGGTACTGCCGGGGTCGATGCGCAGCAGGCCCACGCCGCTCACCTGCGCCCAGCACGGCGCCGCCGCCAGCAGGGCGATCAAAACGGGAATGTAGGAACGGTGCAGCAGGCGCAACTCATGGCTTCGGTGGTATCACCGAAGGTGATAATGGCGCAAAGCGCAATTTCCAACTGAATTGGCCGAGTTACGCACGGCCTTGCGCACTAACCGTCTTCGAGGTGCAACAGTGCCGCACCGGCCACCGTTACCACAATCAATGATGGCGCCCACGCGGCGAGGCCCACCGGCAAGGTGCCCGCCCCGCCCATGGCGTAAATCAGGTTGGTCAGGAAATACAGCACGAAGCCGCTCGCCACGCCCGCCACCACCATCATGCCGGTGCGGCCGCGGCGCGTCTGGCGCAGCGAAAACACCGCCGCCAGCATCAGCATGCCGGCAAACAGCAACGGCATGGCCATGAGGCTGTAGAAATGCAGCCGGTGGCGCAACGCCGAGAACCCGGCTTTTTCCAGCACCTGAATGAAGCCCGGCAATGCCCAGAACGAGAACGTCTCAGGTGCCGAGAAACTGTCCTGAATCTGGCTGAGGGTGAGCTGGGTAGGCATCACGTAGCTATCCATCTGCTCGGGCACGGTGCCTGGGCGCGACAGCACGGCGTTATGCACCGTCCATTGCCCGGGCGCGAGCACGGCATCGTCGGCATCGATGCGGCCGACGAAGCCCTGTCCCTCGCGGTAGAGGAAAATAATCACATGCTGCAGCGTGAGGCTGCTTTGGTCCATGCGCAGCGCGTGGAGGATATATTCATCGGCCACCGCGTCCTGGAAGCGGATGCCCTGCTCGCCCACCTGCCGCAGCCACAGGCCTGACGGCGAAATGGAAAGCACGCTCGCCTGAGCGCTGATATATTTTCCTTCCATACGCTCGTAGCGCGACACGGTGGCCGCCGCGATCGGGTTCATGATGCCGACGAACACCAGCCCCATCAGCAGCGCGGTGATGATGCCGGGCATGAGGAACTGCCACACCGACACCCCCGCCGCGCGCGCCACCACCAGCTCGCTGGTGCGGGTCAGTTTCGACAGCGTGACCATGCCGCCGATGAGGAAGCCGAACGGGTAGATTTTCTCGGCCGTGGTGGGCAGTTTCAGCAGCGTCATTTCCAGAATCACGAAAAACGGCACGCCGCGCGGCGCGTCGGACGCGCGACGGATAAGCTCCAGCAATTCCACCAGCCCGATAATTGCCAGCATGATGCCGAGCACGCCCAGCACCGAGAACACGAAATTACGCCCGATATATAGCGAGAGAATCAGCGGCAGGCGCATCATGCTGCCACTCCCTGCGGCGGGATGGGGCGGGCCGGAAGGATGCGCCCGCGCGCCAGCAGGCACACGCTGAACGCCATGGCGCCGAACACCAGCAGATAGAGCGAGGGCGTGAGCCATGGCTGCTTCACGATGAGGTTGCGCAGCGCAAAAAACAGCATGATGGTGGCCACCAGCGCGATGGCGGCCTGCACCATGCGCTTCCACTGCCCGCGGCGGTTGAATTCGCCCGCCATGAGGAACGCGAGCGCCAGCATGGGCATGACCATGGCGAAAAGCGGCCAGGTGAGGCGCTGGTGCGCTTCGGCGCGCAAGGCGCGGTTTTCTTTTTCGTCGGCCGGGTTGCCGCGCAGAAGCTCGCCGATGCCGCGCTCGTCGGGGTCGCGCTTGCGCTGGATGTCGGTCGCGAAGAAGCCGATATCGAGCGCGTAATTATCGAAGCTCAGCCAGCTCACCGCCCCGTCTTTGCGTTCCTGCCGCACCCCGTTTTCGAGGTAGAAGCGCGGGCCGTTCACGCCCTGCTCCATGCGGCCGCGCTCGGCCATCATCGTCACCGGTGCGGTGGGAATGCGGTTATCGTGCAGCAAAATACCGTACAGGTTGTTTTTGCTGTCGCGCTCACGCACGAACACGGTAATGCCGTCGATCGGGGTGTTGAACACTTCTTCCTCCAGCAGCACGGACGCGTATTTGTCGCGGAAGAAGGTGCGGATATCGCGGAATTTCTGGTTCGCCACCGGCATGAGGTACAGCGCCAGCGCGTAGCAGATCAGCGTGCAGACGGCACCCATCGCCAAGGCGGGGCGCACCAGCTGCAGGCGGCTTAAACCCACGGCGTTCAACACGATCAGCTCCGAATCGGCAGTCAGGCGGTTGTAGGTGTAGATCACCGCAATGCCCTGCGCCACGGGAATGAGGATGAGCAGCAGCGATGGCAGCATCAGCCCCGTGAGGTACAGGAAATCGCTGATGGTGAGGCCGCGATTGAGCATGAAATCAATGAAGCGCATGACCTGCGTGAGCCAGATAATGCCGGTCAGCGACAGCGTGACGAGCACGGTCGGCAGCAGCAGGTGCATGAGCAGGTAACGTTCATATTGGCGCATGCGGGGGTTATAGTGGGGTTTCGCGGCGGGGTCTAGGGGCTAGAGGCTTGTGTGAAACGCGGGCTGGGTTTATATCAACCCTATTCAACCGTAAGAGGCTTCCATGCTCACCATCTCCTTCGCCGCCAAACCCGCCGCCAAACCCGCCGCCATCGCCTATCTCGTGGCCGATGACCTGCAATTGCCGGTGAAAGACAGCTACCTTGAGCGCGCCATCAAGGCCGCCAGCTTCAAGGGCAAGAAAGGGGAGATGCTCACCCTCGTGCACCCTTCCGGCCATCCGGCCATCGTGCTACTCGCGGGCATCGGCAAGGCAAGCGCCCTCACCGCGCTGGCGCTGGAAGAAACCGGCGGAAACATCTACGCCAGCGCGTTGACCGCCAAAATTGCGCAGCTGGAAATCCACGCCGCGCTGCCGAAGGCCGCGAAGATTGAAGCGGCCCATGTGGCCGCGCATCTCGCCTTCGGTGTGCAACTGCGCAGCTACCGTTTCGACAAATACCGCACCAAGGAAAAGGCCGAAGACAAGCCGAAGCTGAAGGCGGTAAGCATCGCCGGCGCCGCACCGGATAAGGCGAAAAAAGCCTTCGCCCCGCTCAGTGCCGTGGCCGAATCCATCAACTTCGCGCGCGACCTGGTGAGCGAACCGGCCAACATCCTCTACCCCGCCACGCTGGCCGCCGAAGCGCGCAAGCTGAGCAAAGTGGGCGTGAAGGTGGAAGTGCTGGGCGAAGCCGAAATGAAGAAGCTCGGCATGGGCTCGCTGCTGGGCGTGGGACAGGGTTCCGAGCGCGAATCGCAGCTGGTGGTGATGCAATATTACGGCGGCAAAAAAGGCGGTAAACCCATCGCGCTGGTGGGCAAGGGTGTCACCTTCGACACGGGCGGCATCAGCATCAAACCCGCCGGCGGCATGGAAGAAATGAAATGGGACATGGGCGGTTCCGCCGCCGTGATCGGCACCATGCGCGCACTGGCCGCGCGCGGCGCGAAAGTGAACGCGGTGGGCATTGTCGGCCTCGTGGAGAACATGCCCGACGGCAACGCCCAGCGCCCCGGCGATGTGGTGACCAGCATGAGCGGCCAGACCATCGAAGTGCTGAACACCGATGCCGAAGGCCGCCTCGTGCTGGCCGATGCGCTGTGGTACTGTCAGGATCGCTTCAAACCGAGCTGCATCGTCGATCTCGCGACGCTGACGGGGGCCATTATCATCTCGCTCGGTTCGCACAAAGCGGGCCTGTTCAGCAACAACGACAAGCTGAGCGCCGCGCTCACCGAAGCGGGCGACACCACCGGCGAGAAACTCTGGCGCATGCCGATGGGCGACGAGTACGACGCGATGATTAATTGCGACATCGCCGACATGAAAAACATCAGCGACGGGCGCGAGGCGGGTAGCACCACCGCGGCGCAGTTCCTGCAACGTTTCGTGAACGGCACGCCGTGGGCGCATCTCGACATTGCCGGCGTGGCCTGGAGCAAAAAACCCACCCCGCTTTACCCGCGCGGCGCGGTTGGCTGGGGCGTGCGCCTGCTCAACGAATGGGTCGCCACCCATCACGAGAAGTAGACAGGTTGATTTAGGACATTGGATGTAGGACTTAGGACGGATGGCGGAGAAGAAAACCCAATCGTTTCGCAAGCTGGATGTCTATGGGAAAGCCTATCGGCTTTCGCTTGAGATTCATGCGCTTTCGCTGGATTTCCCGAAACATGAGCAATATTCACTGGCCGACCAGTTTCGCCGTTGCACGCGTTCGATATGTGCCAATATTGCCGAAGGCTATGGTAAGCAGAATTTTTCCAAACCTGAATTCAAACGCTTTATCAGTATGGCCATCGGTTCAGTTGCGGAGTCCCGTGTTTGGAATGATTACTCGCGTGATTTAGGCTATATTGCCCAACCGATCTATGACAATGTCGAGTCTGAATTCATCGCCATCGATAAAATGCTACGCAGCCTCCACCTAAAAATCACCTCTTAAGTCTTATATCCTAAATCTCAAATCCAAAGTCCCATGCCCCCAACCATCCAATTCTACCACCTGCTTTCCACCTCGCGCGAGCGGGCCGTGCCGAAGCTGATGGAAAAGGCCCTCGCCAGCGGCGCGCGGGTGGTGATGCTGCTGGAAAACGACCAGGCGCTCAAAGCCATGAGCGACGCGCTGTGGACCGCCAACCCCGACGGATTCCTGCCGCACGGCACCGCGCGCGAGGCCCATGCCAGCGAGCAACCCATCCTGCTCACGCTGGTCGAGGCCAACCCGAACAAGGCCGACATTCTCTGCATTCTCGACGGGTCATCGCCCGCCAGCATTGGCGAATTCAGCAAGGTGCTCGACGTGTTCGATGGCCGCAGCGACGAGGCCGTGGCCGCCGCCCGCACGCGCTGGGCCGATTACAAAGCGCGCGGCTTCGCCCTGCAATATGTGCAGCAACAGGAACATGGCGGCTGGAAAATCGAAGCCGAAGTGAAAGCGGCCTAAGCCTTCAACCGTGCCACGGTCATGCCTTCCAGCGTGGGCAGCATGATGCTCTCAAAACGCGCGGCATCGGCGAGCGTGGCATTGAATTGCTGCATTGCAGCAACGCTGGCGGGCTTCACCTGCGCCCCGCCCACGCCTGAGAGCGCACCGAACAGCAGCGTGTTATCGCCGATGATCCAGCCGCGCGGCGCAAGCAGCGGCAACGCCGCTTCAAGGTAATGCGCGTAATTCGCTTTGTCGGCGTCGATAAAAACGAGATCAAACGCGGGGGCGTTTTGCTGCGCAGCAAACCAGTCGCCCGCCGCGGAGGTCACGAGCGATATTTGCGCCGCATGGGGCGAGGCATCGAAATGCGCCTGCGCCTGCGCCGCATGGGCCACGCTGTTTTCCAGCGTGGTGATATGCCCGCCTGCCGGTAGGGCGCTCGCCATCCACAGCGTGGAATAGCCCATGAACGTCCCCACCTCGAGAATGCGCGCCGCACCGCTGATGCGCACCAGCCATGCCAGCATCGCGCCCTCATAGGGCGACACCTGCATGCCCGCGCGGCGACGTTCGCCCTCGGCGCGCATGGCAGCAAGATAGCCGGGCTCGCGCACAAAGGTGGCAGTCATGTAGTCCATGTTCGGGTTATCGCTTCGCGTTTGCATGTTTCTCCTTTGAAGGGGGTTTGCGCCCCTTCGCTTTGCTGCGTTTTTTAGGTTTGGCCGCCGTGCGATCAGGCCATTGCAACTGCTCGGGCCGGGTGATCTCGATCGCCGGGCCGTTATCCAGGAACACCGCCCCGCGCGCAATCACGCGCTCGCCATCGCGCACTGCAAAATCCTTGCCCATGCTGCGCCATGCGCGCCGCGGAATGCGCAGCGAGAAATCGCTTTTCCAATCCTCCCCAAAATTCACATACCAGAATTGCCGCCCTTTATACTGGCGCGTAACGCGGCCACTGACCTGCGCGAAATGCCCCACCCGTTCTTCCGCCTGCGCGGCGGGAATGGTGGCGACAGGCCGCTCCGCCTTCAGCCATTTCTTTGGCAGTGCATTGCGGTCATAGGCTGTGGCCAGCCCACCCGCCAGTAGCTGTTCCTGCCAGCTCAGCGCATTGCGTTTGCTGCTCACCCGCGGCACCACCTGCGCCCGCCCATAGCGGTCGCTGCCGCGCGCGTGCAGCCATATGGGCTTGCCCTGTTGCAGCAAAAGCCAGTCGCGCGCACCGGGTTCCAGCACCACGCCCTGCAACAGGGCCGGGCCGGTTTTTTCAAACTGCAAACTGCCCTGCGCATCGACCGCCACCAGCCGGTCAACCGGCGGGGTCGCCGCCGGCGCTGATGCGCTAACCGCACAAAAACAAAGAAAAAATACCACGTGACGGGGCGGCATGGGAAAACCATTGCTTGTTTGGCGATTCCTGCCATAAGCGGATGGTAAACTCAAACCCAAAGGAATTTTATGCGTACCATTTCCCGCATTGCTGTTGTGGCCCTGCTTGCCAGCGTCGCCCACGCCGAAGACGGTTTCTACCGCGGCGACCAGGTCGTGGCCTACGCCGGTGCTTTCGACGTATCGCAACAGGACGACCAGGCGGTGCTCGGCGGCCTTGAATATCGCTGGGCCGACCAGTTCAACGGCCTGCGCCCGGTCGTGGGTGTCATGGGCACCACCGATGAAGCGGCTTATGTGTATGGCGGCGCCTATTGGGACCTTCCGCTGAACACCGCCCCCTTCGTGATTACGCCGGGCTTCCAGGCCGGTGCCTACACCCATGGCGATGGCAAAGACCTCGGCTACGGGCTTGAATTCCGCTCGACCATCGAAGTGGCCTACCAGTTCGACGAAGGCCAGCGCCTCGGCCTCGGCTTCAGCCACCTGAGCAACGCCTCGCTGGGCAACGACAACCCCGGCACCGAAACGCTGCAAGTGGTCTACAGCCACCCGATGTAATCGGTGACCATAACCGCATACGAAAAGGGCGGCCCATCGGCCGCCCTTTTTATTTAGGCCGCCAGCGCGTCGTAGGCAGGCAGGGTCAGGAACTCAGTATATTCGGGATCGAACGTCATGTTCAGCACCAGCTCCTTCGCGCGGCGATAGGGCAACGTGCGGAACGCATCCGGCCCGACCGATTGCTCGATCTTCTTCATCTCTTCCTCGACGAAGCCAAGCAGCATCTGCTCGCTCACTTTCTCGCCGCCTTCGATCTTCGCATGGTGGTGCAGCCACTGCCAGAGCTGGCTGCGCGAGATTTCAGCAGTCGCCGCATCTTCCATCAGGTTGAACAACGGCACGCAGCCATTGCCCGCCAGCCAGTTGGCGGTGTACTGGATCGCCACGTTCAGGCTGTTGCGCACGCCTGCCTCGGTGATCGTGCCCTGCGGCAGGGTCAGCAGGTCTTTTGCGCTCACCTTCACGTCTGCGCGCGCGGTTGCGTATTGGTTCGGCGTCGGCATCAGCCGGTCGAACACATCCATCGCCACCGGAATGAGGCCAGGATGCGCCACCCACGTACCATCATGCCCATAGGTCGCTTCGCGCTCCTTGTCGGCCTTCACCGCGGCGAATGCTTTCTCGTTCGCCGCCTCGTCGTTCTTCACCGGAATGAACGCCGCCATGCCACCCATGGCGTGGCACCGGCGCTTGTGGCAGGTCTGGATCAGCAGCTCGGCATAGCTTTTCAGGAAATGCGTGGTCATCGTCACCTGCGCGCGCTCGGGCAGCATGAAATCCTTGTGCGCGTGGAATTTCTTGATGGTGCTGAAAATATAATCCCACCGCCCGCAATTGAGCCCCGCCGCGTAATCTTTCAGCGCATGCAGGATTTCATGCATCTCAAACGTCGCAGTCACCACCTCGATCAACACCGTCGCTTTAATGCTGCCATGCGGAATGCCAAGCGCCTTCTCGCTATAGGCGAACACATCGGCCCAGAGCTGCGCCTCCTCGGCGCTTTCCAGCTTCGGCAAATAGAAATACGGCCCCGTGCCACGCGCGATGCGCTCGGCGGCGTTGTGGAAGAAATACAGCCCGAAATCAAGCAGCGCGCCGGGAATGGGTGCCCCGCCGGCGGTCACATGCCGCTCCGGCAAATGCCAGCCGCGCGGGCGCACGATCAGCGTCGCGAGCCCGTCTTTATTGAGCGTGTATGCCTTGCCCTCGGGGCTGGCGAAAGTGAGCGTACCGCGCACGGCATCGAACAGTGCTTTCTGCCCTTCGATGATTTTCTCCCAGGTCGGCGCGAGCGAATCTTCCAGATCGGCCATGAACACTTTCGCGCCGGAGTTGAGCGCGTTGATGACCATCTTCGGCTCGGCCGGGCCGGTGATCTCCACGCGCCGATCCTGCAGGTCGGCCGGAATGGGCGCCACCACCCAGTCGCCTTCGCGAATCTCTTTGGTATCTTTTTTAAAGTCCGGCAGCGTGCCGCGATCAAATTCCTTCTGCCGCGCCGCGCGCTTTTTCAGCAGCGCCTGCACACGCGGCCCAAACTGTTCCACCAGCCCGCCCACAAAGGCGACGGCTTCCGGCGAGAGCAGGAATTCGCACTCTTTCGGGGTTTTGCCATGAAAGGTCAGCTCAACAGTCATACGACACTCCATTAATAACGCGTAGCGCACCCTACACGACGATCAGGGGCACTGGCAAATAGTGATCGAGCTGCCCTCATATGCTCAATAATGTACTCCAATTTACCAGCCATCATTCCAACAATGCATTTTTTGCATTTGACTTCAAAATTGGCCGTCCACTAAAAGTTGCACATTGCCATTGGGGAGTGTTGCATGAACGAGAAAAAAGAAACTCGCCCTTCTAAAGCGAACCTAAGATTTCTTGTCGTCATTATTATATGCGTTCTCGGCGCTTACTATGGCTACCTCAGGTTTAATTACGAGGTCTTGGATAGCAAACATAATATTTATGGCGATGCGGTCGCGGAAGCGATTCAATTAGCGTTTGACCAGCACGAAGCTTTGGAAAGCAAAACACCCATCCCCAAAGCATTCCTGGCTATTGCAGAAAAAGAATGCCCGCGGTCGTCAATTGGCTACTGCTTTATAGCGAATTATCGGGGAACGCCGCCCTATTATTGCCAGAAATGGCGTTTAGAAGAATGCGCTTCTATCTCTGCATCTGCATTTTTTAAAGAACACCCACCATTGCTGGCTGCATTAGAATCTATCGTGAAAGAGCCATGCAAATATATGCCCGCTACTGTAGAGGCAAAAAGCAAATTCAAAGGCCAGCTAAGCGAAGAAATTTATAAGACTAATTACCAAAGAAACCGATATATTTTAGGGTGTTCCACAAAGCCTAAATTCTTTAAAACAATCATATCATTTAGAGAGTACAACTCTGAACAACCTATTTTAATGTATTCTGGAAAGTAGTCATATACCGAGCATATACATGAAGAAACGTTGGTTGCGGACATCAATTTTTTTATTAGTTTGCGTAATCTTATATCTTGTTTGCATAGTTCTTTACGAATCTTCCCTTGCCAAGCAAAACCCTTATAGTCGTGCCTATGCGCACACCGCTCAGCTAGCTTTTGGACAATCGATTTATTTTAAAAGTAGGCATGTTTTTTCTGTCGATGAAATCATACTTCAGAAATGCCAGATAAAAGCACCTAAATCAGGTGTGCCATGCTATTTAATAAGCGGCAATGTTCCAAGTGCCGCACAAGGTTGTGCTCTGTGGCGATTTGAGAAATGCGCTAGCATCAGATATGATCCGCTGCTCGATAATAATCCTCAAATTATTGCCCAACTAAAACAAGTATTACGTAATCCTTGCAAATATCTTCCCTCTACAGAAGAAATAAAGAACGAGCCTTCTCGTGGCAGCATTGTTCCACTGTATGAATATGCAGAGGATCGCAAACTTTTAAGATGCGATCAAAAAAATCCAACTTCTCTCAAAGTAATTATAGCGTTCGATTCTAATAAACGATTCACGATTTTAGAAAAGGAATACATGACGATCATGGGCACTGGCAAATAGTGATCGAGTGGCCTTCTACGTAATTAAAGATGGCATGGCTGCCCCCCAAATATACATCTCAGCAATGCTATTTTTGCATTTGACTTTTAAATTATGATTCCACTAAAGGTTGCATATCACCTGCTTAATTCAGGAGCGATATGAACACCGAAGCTCATCCCTATAGGCAAAAATCTAAAGTCATTCGCTACATTGGCCTGATACTTTTTGTATTCATTGCATGGCAAACTTACAGTTTCTTTTTCCCTTTTTACGGGTGCTTTTTTAATCAGCAAAAATGGATTGAGGCAGGCACCTATATCAAAGGCACAACTGAATCCGAGCAATACAAGCGCGAAAGTGCGCGAGTATGCATGCTTGGCCATGCAAAATTTAAAATGTCTGAATTCAAGACGGAGGAAGAAGTTAGAGCACTATTGGGTGCGCCTGATTCTCGTACGATGGGCGTCACCAAGAGCGAAATGAACACATTAAGAATAAAAAATGAAACAGATGGGGCAATTAAGAATAGGTTAGAAAAGAAAGAACCTTACACAACTTACGTTGTGCCTCTACATAACTCAGTAAAGCAACCAGAATGGCGATACCGCCTAAATTACAGTGCTGGAAGTTATGGCTGGGGCTACTGCCACATGGATATTGATCTCAATGATAGGGCCAAAATTATAAGCATTAAAAACTCTTGTTCATATTAGGGGGCATTCATGACTGCACTTCTTATTGAAATAGAAGAGTGCGCCTCTCTCTCTGCAGCTGCGCTCTTCAAAAAGCATCCTCCATTAATGGCTATTTTAGAATCTGTAGTGAAAGAACCATGTAAATATCTTCCCACAGATGTGGAAATCAGAAAAACCCTTCAAAGCGATCTCGCTGGAAAGATTGCCCACACCAACTACATAAAGAAAAGAAAATATATAGGCTGCGATAAGACACCTAAATTCTTTAAAACCATTATATCATTTAGAGAGTACAGCTCTGAACAACCCATTTTAATGTATTCTGGAAAGTAGGCGATAGTCATATGCCGAGCACATACATGAAGAAACGTTGGTTATCCATCCATATTAGAGCAACAATGCATTCTTTGCATTTGACTGCTACTTAAGCACTCTACTAAGTGTTTTTTATTCTTCTTGGAAATCCAATACAGAAAAGCAGCACATGAGCACCAAAACTAGATTAGCAATTATCTTCGTTATAATAATTGCTTATACATCATTGATGCTTTTCTTAAATTCACACTACCCATCTATCGAAAAATCTTACAAAGATAGCCTTCTATTAATAGCCATTTTTGCATCCATTTATGCATTCAAATTCTATAAACGGAGATAAGTATGCCAACGCCCGCGAACAACACAATTATTGATGTTTTTCAGGATATAACGGGCTTACTAAATAATACAATTTTACCAGCGCAAATAAATACGGCTGTAGACACAGCAAACATAGCAATAGATACCTCTTGTCATCGCTATTTAAATAGTTTGACGCATATAAAAATATTTATTCACCATACTTAGACTAGTGAAATTTAATTTATAAGGCACCCAAATGACAAAAAAGAATCCTTATATATTATTTGCTCTGACTTGGGTGTTGATATGGTGGATAGGAACAAAAATATGGCTTTATATTTACGATATAGCAGCCTTTGATTGGCATCAGGGTATTAAAGGTCTTCCATTAGGGCTAGCTATCGCCTTTTTAATAGATAAGCTTTTGCCATCTAAATTTAAAAACGGACGGCCCACAGTCCGTTATGTTTTCTGGGCGGTTTTATTATATTGGCCCTGCCTACAATTAATATTGATTTCCATTTATTTATAGGCTTGTCATTATGCCGCGCATATAAAACATTCTAGGGAATATCTAATGCCCTGTTTTTTGCGACGGACCTTTTTTACTATTTCGTTGGCCGCATTAGCTTGGGTTCTATGCGTTCTTAGCTCAATTTATTGCAATTTATTGACCCCAGCAATTGACCTAAAGCATCACAGAGAAATTAGCCCCTCATACATGAAGGCCTTAGAGCAAAATGGCATTCTAGAAAAATATAAAACACTTACGTGTCATTATATTGCCTTGAGAGATGAAGGCATAATGGACATTTCAAACTGCGCGAAGAGCATTACCCCTGTTAGTTACCCACTAACCAAAAGATTGCTGAAACAAATTGGGTTTAATTTCGAAACTTTTTTTATTCCGCAAGAGTTACGCGATAAAAAAGAATTTATCCAGACACTCAAAGATGTGCTCGCAAAACAATCCGATAAAGAAAACGTGACTCTATTAGTTCTGATAGAGAGCCCGCAAAAGCACGATTATTTTCAGAAAGCCGAATTTTTTATAATGTAGATAGAGGCATACACGAGCGCAACCTATAGTATACACATGGATGGAAGTGGCACTTGGGGACATGCTTATATAAGCACTACTGTTAACGGCGTAACCACATACTATGGATTATGGCCTGCAGATGCGTCTAATCCGGGCGTGATTAATCCTTCTGAAGGCATTATTCGGGGAAATAATCCTTCGTCTAATCCTTATTACGACCCAACTTTACCTATTTCCAATCCCAACGGAAATCAGACCTATCCCGGGGATACCCTACTCACCGGCCTGCTTAAATGCGGCGTATGTGGGAATGGCCTGACGCTCGCTACCGGTAAAGGCGGCAAATACAAATACTACAAATGCACCAACCGCACCAATCATGGGAATTATGCGTGTTCCAGCAAGAACTACCGCATGGAGGTGCTGGACAATACGATTCTAACCCTTCTAGCAGAGCAAGTGCTGACCGATGAGAATATTCAAGGCATATTGAGCGAACTGCGCGGCAGTGCAAAATCAGCAAAAGACGAGCAACAAGCGCGTATTAATACGCTGATGAAACAAATGAAGCAGTTGGAAGCCCGCCGCACCAATTTGATCGATGCTATCGAAACTGGAGTGATCGACCATGACCTCATCCAAGACCGCGCCCAAAAGATCAAATCATCTATTGAGAGCCTGCATATCGAGATTGCAGGTGCCCGACGACTCACCACATTGCCACTGGATTACCTCAAGCCAAGCAGCATCGAAACCGTAGCAAAGGTCATCCGCAGCCGCATTTGTGCAGCGGATTCCAGTCTAGCCAAAGGCTACCTGAATATGCTGGTCGATGAAATCCGCGTTGAGCACGAGAAAATCGAGGCTAAGGGCAGCCACCTTGCCTTGGCCGAAACCTTAACCAAGATTGGCCAAGGCGCACAAGTGCCCACGATCGTGTGCGAGTGGCGTGCCCGGAGGGAGTCGAACCCCCGACCGTCTGCTTAGAAGGCAGATGCTCTATCCAGCTGAGCTACGGGCACTTTCCCCATGGGTTTACTGAGGAATGCAAAGTAACACAATGCTAATCAACTTGCGTCGTGCAAACCCTCCGCGTATCCATAGATGATGACTACGTTCAACCGCCGTATCCTTACCTGGTTTTTACTGACCTGCCTTATCCTGCTCGGGCTGTGTTATGCGAGCTACCGCAGCATCGACAGCCTGCTGCGCCAGAACGGCTGGGTAGAACACACGTACGAAGTGTTGATGCTGCTCGACGAAACGCTGCTCAGGCTCAAGGAGATCCAGACGGCGGCACGGGGCTATGTGCTCATTGGCCAGCCGCGCTTTCGTGATATGGCCGAACAGAATATCCAGCAGATCCAGCTTACCCTGAACGAACTTAGCCAGGCCACGCATGACAACCCAACGCAGGTGCCGCGTATCCCCAAATTGCGCACGGCGGTGGATAGCGTGAACGACTTTGCTGAGGAAACCATCGTGCTGTATGAGCGCAGCGGGCAGAAAGCTGCGGTGGCACAGGTGGCAACCGGCATCGGCCAACAGCGCCTTGATGGGGCGCAGGAAATCATTAATGCCATTCGCAGCACGGAAACTGAACTGCTCACCCAGCGCCGATTGCAGGTGCAACAAGCCATCACCCTCACCTTCGCCGTCGGCAGTATCGGCATCGTCTGCTGTTTCTTCATTATCGGCATGGTGTTCTGGCTGATCGAGCGCGAAACAAAACGCCGCAGCGATACGGAAGCTTCGCTGCATACGTTGCTGCACTCGCTCGAAGCGCTGAGCGAGGAGCGTGCCCAGATCGCGCAGATGGGCGATTTTCTGCAAAGCTGCCGCACCCCCGCCGAAGCCTACCAATTGATTCAGCAGAACCTGCCGAAAATGTTCCTCGCATCGCATGGTGGTGTGGGCGTTACCAGCAATTCGCGCAACGCGATCGACATCGTTGCCAATTGGGGAAACATGCACTCCACCCTGCAGCAATTCCAGCCGGAAGATTGCTGGGCGATGCGCCGCGGCAAGGTGCATACGGTCGGCACCGCGGCCGGCGAACCGGATTGCGCGCATCTGAGCGCACGCATGCCCGATTATGTCTGCGTGCCGCTGATGGCGCACGGCGAGACGCTGGGCGTGCTCTACATTGCCAGCGAGGAAGCGGGCTATTTCACCGAACATCGCCAGCAATTGCTGCGCACCGTGTGCGAGCAGATTTCGCTCGCGCTCGCCAACATGAAACTTCAGGAAACGCTGCGCATGCAAACCCTGCGCGACCCGCTCACCCAGCTCTATAACCGCCGCTACATGGAAAGCTCGCTGGAGCGCGAATTGCTGCGCGCACGCCGCAACGACCAGCCCCTCACCATCATGATGCTCGATGTCGATCATTTTAAACGTTTCAACGATACGTTTGGCCATGATGCGGGTGACGCGCTGCTGAAACAGTTCGGGCAATTGCTGCAGCGCAACGTGCGCGGCGAAGACATCGCCTGCCGCTATGGTGGGGAAGAGTTTATCCTGATCCTGCCCACCTGCCCGCCGGAAATTGCCATTCGCCGTGCCGAAAAAATCATCGAGGAAACCCGCCAGCTTTCCATCGTGCACGATCACCAGCCGCTGGGTAAAATCAGCGTGTCCATCGGCATTGCGCAATTCCCCGACCATGCCGATGCGGTCGATACGCTGGTGAAGGCGGCCGACCGCGCGCTCTACCGCGCCAAAAGCGATGGCCGCGACCAATGGGTGGCCGCCGCCTAGGCTTGCATTTTCTGCCTCATGCTGTTATCTGGCCAGCATGAGCCAGACCCCATACAAAATCGGCATCATCCAGATGTCCATGAAACCCGAGCCCGAAGCTAACATGCAGCGTGCCGAGCAATTGCTGCGCGAAGCCAAGAAGCAGGGCGTGCAAGTGGCCTGCCTGCCCGAGCTGTTCCGCAGCTACTATTTCTGCCAGAGCGAGAACCACGACTATTTCAACCTTGCCGAGCCGCTGCCGGGCGACACCACCCAGCGCATCAGCGCATGGGCGAAGGAACTCGATATGGTGATCGTCGCTTCGCTGTTCGAGCGCCGCGCCGCCGGGCTCTACCACAACACCGTCGTGGTGTTCGATGCCGATGGCACGGATCTGGGAAAATACCGCAAAATGCACATCCCCGACGATCCGCGTTACTATGAGAAATTTTACTTCACGCCGGGCGATCTCGGCTTCAAGAATTTCAACACCAAATATGGCCGCATCGGTGTGCTGATCTGCTGGGACCAATGGTTCCCTGAAGCGGCGCGCCTCACTGCTATGCAGGGTGCAAGCGTGATTTTCTATCCCACCGCCATTGGCTGGCACCCGGCCGAGAAAGCCGAATATGGCGACGAGCAATGGAACAAATGGCAGACCGTGATGCGCGGCCACGCAGTGGCGAACAATGTGTTCATCGCGGCCCCCAACCGCATCGGCTACGAGCCGGAAAATGATGGCGGCGGGCTGGAATTCTTCGGCCACAGCTTCATTTGCGACACGAGCGGCCGCTACATTGAGCATGCCGACGAGCAATTCGAAGGCGTGCTGACCGCCATGATCGATCCGGCGAAGGTCGAGAAACAACGCCAGTACTGGCCCTATTTCCGCGACCGCCGCATCGACGCATACGGCAAAATCCTCGAACATCCGAGCACGTAAGACCATGACCGATTACCGCATGCCCGCTGAGTGGGAAACGCAAAAACGCGTCTGGTTCAGCTGGCCCCACAACAAGGCCGACTGGCCCGGCAAATTCGCACCGATTCCCTATGTCTTCGCCGAGATGATCCGCGTGATTGCGGCCACCCAGCGCGTGGGCCTGCTGGTGAAAAATGCTGCAGCCGAAACCGCAGCAAAAACCCTGCTGAAAGAAGCCCACGCCAACCTGAAAAACGTCGATTTCGTGATCGCCGCGACCGACCGCGGATGGATGCGCGATTGCGGACCGATCTGGGTAAAGCAGGGCAAAAAAACCATCGCGCTGGATTGGGGCTTTTCGGCCTGGGCGAAATACCCGAACTGGAAAAAAGATACCACCGTGCCCGCCTCGGTCATGGCATTCACCGGCCATGACGGGCTGATCCCGCACCACAAGGGCAAGCAGGTGGTGCTCGAGGGCGGCGGCATCGAGGTCGACGGCGCGGGCAGCGTGATCGTGACCGAGGAATGGCTGCTGAGCAAAAAACAGGTGCGCAACCCCGGCTTCACGCGCGAAGATTACGAGAGCATTTTCGCCCATTATCTCGGTGCGCCCAACACCATCTGGCTGGGCGACGGCATCAAGGGCGATGACACCCACGGCCATGTCGACGACATTACCCGTTTCGTCGCCCCCGGTGTCATCGCGACCGCGGTAGAACTCGATAAAAAAGACGCGAACTACGCGTTGCTGCAAGAGAACGTGAAACGCCTGAAGAAGGCGCGCGACGCGAACGGCAACCCGTTCGAGATCATCGAGATCCCCATGCCGCGCCCGGTGATGTATGATGGCGAGCGCCTGCCCGCTTCCTACGCCAATTTCCTGATCTGCAACCACGTGGTGCTGGTGCCGGTATTCAACGACCCGGCCGACCATGTGGCCCTGACCCTGCTTCAGCGCGCCATGCCGGCGCACGATGTGGTGGGCATCTATGCGCGCGATCTGGTGTGGGGGCTTGGCACCGTGCACTGCCTCAGCCAGCAGGAACCTGCGTAAAACCTAGGCCTGCACGCCGTG